>JAQVUQ010000003.1 GCA_028699365.1 bacterium
GGCCCGGCTACCGGATCGCTGCCTTGTTCGGGAAAGTGAAAGAGCCGGCCTATCTCAGCCTTCCGGGCTTTAATCTCTGCCGTGGAAGCCCCATGTATCCGAGCTTTCAACTCACCCGTTTCCAGATGGACGGTATGCATGCCGAAGACTGCGTCGAAAACGGTCGGATCGGAGTTCATATCCAGCATGCCTTCATAGACATGTCCCAGCAGGCCTATGCGGGAGGTTCGCAGTGCTCTCAGCGCGGAGGACAGTCCGGCCCAGGCCTCTGTTCTCTGCCGGGCACGGTCGTCGTTGTCCAGAGTTCCCACAATTATGTCGGCCGCAGGCAGCCCGGCTCTTTTCAGTACCCCGGCAATCTCAGGCAGACTGGTAATACAATCGTTCTCCAGTTGCAACTCAGTTGTGGCGACGGTATAGTCCATAGCGGCAGAGGGCTGCAGGGAGAGCAGGATCATCGGACAGCGGGTTATCTGGGCTACTGGCAGCACATTGGCGCTGGGGGTGTAGGTAGCTATGTAGCAGAAGACCGCATCTACATCTTTCCCAGCCAGTTCGCGGCCTGCTGCACAGGCGGCCTCCGGAGTGTCGCACATGCCGGATACCGAGATGATATCGGCATCCAGCCTTGATCGCAGGTCTTCCAGAAACCGGGTATAATGCCCCGTTAACTTCTCTTTCAAGGCCGGAAACTGCGGCCAGTAGAGGTTATGCCCGCAGGCAAATACACCTATACGGCCTCTCTTTTTGGATGGATGCGGCTGTAAATCCCATGATTGCATTACCAGTTTACCTCCATAAAGCCGGAAACACCGGCGATCTCAAGACAATTGCGTCTGGTATCCAGACGGTACCGGGAACCCGCTTGCACCGGCTCTTCATTTAGAACCAGGGTGATCCTGCCGTTTTGGACCGCTTCTACAGAGGGATATACAGCGATCCGGGCTATCTCCTGCAGTCCGGCGTAAGTAAGCACAATCGGATCCACCCTGTATTTCTTTATAAATATATTACGACATGAATTGAAGGGAATCTTGCTTTATAGGCGCTTCTCTTTGCTGTTTTGAGTCATGATAACGCTTTTTATACTTTGATGCCGGCTCTGCCTCGGGAGAATCTCTTGTATATTACTCCGGTTTGCGATAACCTTGAATATAGTAGACAGAGTTTATGCTATAGACCGATACGGGAGAGTAAGCCATGCAAATGCGTAACCTGAGAATCCGGCAGAATAACTGGAGCGCCGCATTGAGACAGGCGCTGGATAAGGCCTCTTGGATCTGGCTGGACGGAAGCTCGGATTCACCGCATCAGTACGTCTGTTTCAGAAAGGCTTTTCTTCTTAGGGACTTACCCGAGGCAGCCAGGCTGGGTATCTCGGCCGATTCCGATTTTGTTCTTTATGTCAACGGTACTGAAGCCGGCAGAGGGCAGTTCAGCGATTATCCGGAGCGAAAGACCTATACCGAACTGAAAATAGAATCTTATCTTAAAGCAGGCTTCAACCTGATAAACGTGCTGGCCTACTACCGCGGTTGCGATTCCAGTGAATACCGCTCCGGTCGTCCGGGGCTGCTGTCGGCCCTGGTGACCGATGTGGAAGACGACATAGTCAGCGACGACTCCTGGAGCGCCTTGAGCCATCCCGCCTTCGGGTGCGGGGATATGCCCAGGGTGACGCCTCAGATGGGCTTCACAACTTTTTTTGATGCCAGGCTGGATATTCCCTGGATGGAAGACGATTATGATGACAGCGCATGGCCTTGCGCCGTGGTTACGGCCGGCCCGGGGCAGGGGCCTGAACTGCGTCCCCGGCCGGTAGCGCCGCTGAAGACCGGAGGATGGCGATCGCTGCTTTATACAGCCTATGGTAAGGTGAAGCGTAGGCGGAAAGAGGAGGGCACTTTTGCCGAGATTATGGACCGGGATGTGCTGAAGCATAAGCGATTCCCCCGTATGCCCGCTCTGAAGTTAGTCGTCGGTCTTCCACCCAAAGATGCCGATGGGCGTTATTTGTCAATCGATCACGAGCGTGAAGAGGTTGGCCTGCTCTCTATCTGTGTGGACGCCTCGGAAGGTACGGTCCTGGATATAGCCCACGGCGAGCACCTGGACGACAACGGCCGGGTCAGGGCCAGAATAGGGACGCGCAACTTTGCCGACAGATATATATGCCGTCAGGGCCGCAACCATTTTATCCTGCCCTTCAGGCGTTTGGGAGCACGGTATCTGGAAGTGCATATCACCGGCATGAAGGCCCCGATGACTGTGTATGAACTGTGTTTGAGGCCGCTGGAACTAGAGATTGACTTCAGAGGAGGCTTCCAAACCGGCGATGCTACGGCAGTACAGATCTACGATACCGGCAGGCGGACCCTGCATCTCTGTATGCACGAACATTTTGAAGACTGTCCCTGGAGAGAGCAATCCCTGTATGCCTTCGATTCCCGCAACCAGGCGCTTTACGGTTACTACGCCTTCGGCAACTACGACTTTGCCGGAGTATCGCTGGACCTGCTGGGGCGTGGTATCCGTCCTGACGGGCTGCTTGAACTCTGCGCTCCAGCCAGGGTGCCGGTGAATATTCCCTGTTTCAGCCTGGTCTGGATCACCGCTCTGGCGGAGCACATGCTCTACAGCGAAAGGATGGATCTCTTTACCGACTACCAGGCGCAGATAGATTCCATGCTGGAGAGGGTCTTTTGCAGACTGGATGACGCTACCGGTCTTTATCGTCTTCCCGCCGGCGATGGGCTTTGGCACTTTTACGACTGGCAGGACGGACTTGACGGTTACAGCGGTGAATTCTTCCGGGAGAGTGCTGACCGGTTCGACGCTCCGTATAATCTCTTTCTCTGTGAAGCTTTGACAGCCTATGCCTGTATGCTTAGACAGAGCGGCCTGGTGGAAAAGGCACGTGAGATGGATGATCGCCGTTCCGAGCTGGGCCGGGTGATAGTCAAAGCTTTTTGGGATAAAAACAGAACCCTGTTGGCTACTTACCTGATAGACGGCAAGAGACATCACTTCTCGGAATTAGTACAATGTATGGCAATGCATACAAGTATATTGTCTGCAAGCCGGATAACCGAAGTATCCAACCGCCTGCTTGATGACAGGGAAGAGCTTGTTCCGGTTACCCTGAGCAGCATGATATATAAGGTGTTTGCGTTTCGCAACCTGGGAGAGGCTGCCCGTTCCGTCATCGCCCGTGAGGTGGCCGAGATATGGGGAAAGATGCTGGATGCCGGAGCTACCACCTTCTGGGAGACAGTCGACGGGGCTGCTGCCTTCGATGGGGCCGGCAGTCTCTGCCACGGTTGGAGTGCCCTGCCTGTCTATTACTATCAGTCCTGGGTGCTGGGTATACGCCCGCTGCGACCCGGTTACGGCAGCTTTGCCGTGGCACCGCTCCCCGGAGGGTTATCGTCTGCTTCCGGAACAATTCCCACTCCGTCCGGCGATATCAGGATCGAATGGCGGCAGGAAGAGGATGGATTGATTGTCGAGGCCTCCGGCCCGGCCGAACTTCACCCCTGTCTGATGCCTCTGCCGGAGGCCCCGGTGAAGGAAGCACGATATAACGGAGTGCGCTTATCGTTCCGGGAGTAGGGCTGCAAAAGAGCATTTTTAAGCCGGAAGAAAATTTGTATTTAAATATGTACAAGTTTGCAGGATATACGGCACGGTAAATACGCTTTCGGTTCGGCACTGCCCTCCGAGCCCAGGCTGGCGGAGGACTACGGCATAAGCCGGCAGACGGTGCGCCAGGCCCTGAAGGAACTCGAGACGGAAGGATATCTGCTCAGGGAGCGCGGCAGGGGAACGTTCGTGGCCAGGCTGGAGACCGATAACAGGGCAAGACCGTTGAATATAGGGGTAGTGATATATAAGCCGGCTCTTGAAGCGCAGTGGTTTTTGCCTGATCTCTTCAGGGGCATTTCCGATGCCGTAAACACCGATTCCGCCAATATAATCATCATACCCTTTGACGAGGACACCCCCGGGGTTCACGACGGTCTCTTCTGCCGGCAGATAATCGAACGCCGGGATCTGCACGGTTTGATTCTCGTTGGAGAAGAGTTGCGCGATAGCGAGGTTTTCTATCTGCTCTCCAGGAATTATCCCTTTCTTTCCGCAGAACAACCGCCGACGGCGATGCTCCTGGCTGATGACGGTTTTGCGTCCGGAATCTATAAGGCGACTGCCCAGAAAGGCATAAAGGTGCCGGAGGATCTCTCCATCATAGGTTTTAACGATCTGCCTATAGCCGAGGCTCTCTCCCTGACCACCATCAGGGTGCCGCGATATGAGATAGGACACAGAGCCAGTGAAATTATCAGGGCAAAAATCGCTGCTGCGGCGAGCGGTAGCCGGGCAATCGAGAGGGTGGAACTGGTGATAAGGAATTCCTGTTCACGTTGTTGTGAAGGCAAGCCGGCTGCTGGAGAAGATAAGGTTCTGTCCTGTCAGGTGGCGGAAGGGTCTGACGTAAGGGAGATGGAAGGCTCAGCAGACGCAATGCCAGAGCAACCTGAAACAGATAGGAATGGCGTTGTCCATGTATGCCCAGGATTATGACGGTTATATATGGGCTGAAAGATACGGGACATGGGCTCCTAAGAGATGGGGGCAGGTGCTTTACGAGGGGAAGTATCTTACCAACAGGGATATTCTTGTTTGTCCGAGTCAACCCCCTGGCCGGTTTAATGCCGGCATTGGATATTGGTACGCCTACGGCATGAGAGCGATATCGAATAGTGCTGGATGCTAAAGAACTGTCTGCCGGGCAGTATGTCCTTAAGGCGAATCTGGTAGATGGCAAAGGTGTTGCCGGCAAGGAAGAGAGGGTTCTGGCAACAACGAGCCAAGGATTTACTATCGGCAGGTTCCCCGTAGCGAAAGGCAATGTGGGCGTAGGCATAAATGAGGACAATGCCCTGATAGTAGACGGGCAGCCGTTCTTTCCCATAATCAGCTTTGCCACTACACCATTCAACTTCAGAGAGATGAAGGCCGTCGGCTTCAACACCGTGGTCGGTCCGAGTATGTCGGCCAATAACCCTTATCCTGAAGAGCAGATCAAGGAGTATCTGTACGTTGCATCCAAGGCCAGGCTCAAGGTTCTGTGTGCCGCAGTGAGTTATATCTGGGGTAATCCGCCTCAATTATCATGCCGGGACCCGGAGACGATGGTCCGCAAATTCAAAGATCATCCCTGTTTGCTGGGATGGTTTACTGGTGATGAAGTCTTTGCCAACCGTGTAAGCGTGGCCCAGATGGACAAGATATACCGGACCATCAGGCAGAGCGATCCCGCTCATCCGGTCTGGCTCAATATGATGCAGGCCGAGGTGAGTAATTTTGCCGGTGTGGTGTCTGTAAGCGATATTGTATCCTTTTCCAGCGGGGTCAAGCTTACCTTGAACGGCGCCCTCGACGTTAACGGTCCCATCACCATAGATGCCGGCGGTGAAGTGCAGGTCGGCGAAGGATGCATCCTGAAGTGCCTGGACGATTGGACCGTAAGAGGCACGCTTATTTTGCGGCCCGACAGTACAGCCTGGCTGGAACATGCAGCTACAAGCACGACCAGGGGGAAAATGACCGTAACCAACAGCGGCAGCCTGATAGCCAAGGGGACGGTTGAGAAACCGGTAATCGTTAAGGGCAGTTCCTATCCCCGGGCGATGAAAGGCCTTGATATACATGGAGCAGCCAATATTATCATGGAGCATGTTAACTTAGTCAACGTCGGCGGTATAAACTGCAGCACAACTCCCCGGGCACATAAATTGGCTTATCTCAAGGGCAGCGGTTTCTATATGTGGAGCAGTGCCAAACTTCATGTTTGCGACAGCAGCGTCTTGCTGAATCTCTATTCCAATGCTTCTATGGAACTGGCGCGCTGTACCATAAACGGCAAAGGACCCAATTTCAATCAAAAGCTGGACAAGGGCTGGGTGATCAGCCGTGAGGATGTCGACAACAAAGGGGCTTACACATACTGGGCCGGTGCCAAAGGGGTGAGCTGGCACGCGGGAAGCACGGCGCCGACGGAAAAGGATGACGTTATCCTGAAGGACAATGTCTGGTCCGAAAGCGATTGTGTCATCCTGGATGCCGATGCCGTTTGCCGCAACCTCACCGTTGACAAGGATGCCAAGCTGGTTATCAACAAGGACAAGAAGCTGACCGTGCATGGCTCCGTTTACACTGCCCAGGACTTCAGTCTTGGTGCGGGGGCGAAGATAATCTCCGATGCCAATGCTACCGGTTGCCGCAGGCAATAAATGCCCGTCTGGATGTCAGTGACTATGTCAGAGAAACATTGGACCTGTCCGCAACCGTTTCTATCGAGCAGAACGGCAGGTCTCTGGTACAACGTGAAGTAGCTTTGTCTGCTAAAACTGCTGAGGTCGCCGTGCCTCTGTCCGTAAGCCCTCAAGCAGGCCGGTTGCGGGTTGTAGCCAGGTTGCTTGAAAAGAAGAGAGAAATAGGTAAAGCATCGAAAGAACTGCTGGTTTATCCGCCGCAAAAGAACGGCATACTCAAAGCGTTACGGGTCAACGCGGCCGGAGAGCATACGGCGGATATATCCCTTGATATACGCTCTCTGAACCGGCATGAGGCTCTTGATTGCCGCTGGACGGCACTAGGGGAAATGTTGCGGGTTACCGTCCACAGCCAGCAGGAAGGACTTTCATTGTGTTTACGTCCCCGCAGAACACCGGTTGTTTCCAAAGCGGCTTCCAGCAGTGCTGACACGGGCAGGAGAATGGTAAACAGATGAAGCTGCCGGCGGAATTGTTTGATGGCTACGTACTGGCGTATAGATAGCAGGGCGCTTACTTAAGACCACCGAATTTAGGAGGAAACGGCAATGGAAGTAAAGGCAGGCATAATAGGAGCAGGCATAGGGCGCATCCATCTGGAGGGCTATCAGGCGGCGCTGGATTCGTTCAGCACAGGAACAGTAAGGCTTAGTTCGGGCACATTCAGCATTGTCGGCACTATCACTCTAGCTGGTGCTAAGAATATCGTAGGCAGCGGCTATGGCACTATCCTTAGTACCACTTCAGTTGTCCAGTTGGATAGCGACAGCCCGGCAGAAGCCCGCTTACTTCCAAATTGATGCCTGCGAAAGACTATACGGTTCCCTCTGGTGCCCCATCCGCAAAAAACACAGAAAAAAGTGGATTAATTACATAGACAGGACCCGGCAACAGGTGCTACTGTAATTCCATATAACCTGGTCGAGGGGATGACAGAGCTTTGCCAGGGGAACTTCACCACCTTTAACCTGTACTTGGAGTGCGGCGATGCCACCGTTATAGCACTGCAACCTTAGCCGGTTGCCATGCTGGATAGGGAGAAAATAAATCATAAAGAGTAACTACGTTTGAATACAAAGGAAGCCCTTCAGTGTTCGATCAAACAGGCTTTTGCAACGGTTTATCCATGATATCCCTGCTCGCTTCGTCCAGGACCCGTTCCATCTCGGCCGAGAACACCGATGGAGCCAAAGGAGGAGGAGCCAAAGAGGAGCCTTCTCCCGGGAACGCCGCCTCTATGCTGGGCAAGGGATGGAAGGTACGTCTTGCCATATCCCTGGCCGCAGGCAAGACGGTGACGCTGGCCGACAGCATTAAAGGGCGGGGACATTATGTGGGCACCTTTCTGGCCTGGACGCAACTATCCAATGGCTGGTGGGGAGAGGGGGAGATAAAGTTCTATATGGACGGCGACATCGGGCTGGAGCGCGGTCAAGTGCGGGACATAAGCGGCTGGATCCATAACGGCATGTGGGCTTACTGCCCGGAGTATCCGGGAGCGGAGATCACGGAGTTGCCGCATCCGGCCTTTCTGCTGCTCGATTATCCCGTGTATTTGCAAAAGTTCGTCATCGGCGGCCAGACGGGCACGCACATAGAGACCAGAGCCCACGTCGATAAGGCGGCCGAGCCGGTTACGGCCCTGCCGCTGGGGGACTTTTATCGTCCGCCGGTAGTGAATAAAAACAGCTATTATATGGGTTTTGAGCGTGAGATAGGCAGCCTGCCGCTGCGCTGGGCTGCAACCGTTTCCACGGCGGAACTTCTGATCAAACACGGTGCCCTGAAGAGATAGAACCGCTCTTTGAGAATACCTGCCAGGTACTCTATCCGGCGGACGATCTGGTGACAGAGGAAAGTAATTAAAATATCTTACCCTGATGCAATTGTCTTAAGAATTCTTCTACAGGCAGAACATCAAACCCGTCGAAGTTATAAGATCGTTCGCCCGTGTATATACCGACCATTCTGTCTACGATCAGCTTCTTACTGCCTTTCAGGGAACGGATGGGTTGTTCCCAGCGTCGGTCCCATTTTTGCGCCAGCTTCACTTCCAGACAGATTACATGAGGGGGCGAGGCGGGGCGTTTCTTCTGTGTTTCTATAACGAAATCTACTTCGCTGCCGGTAATGGTCCGGTAGAAATATATGCCTCGGTTCCTGTTCCGGGTATGATTGTACGTTTTCAATTCATGATATATTAATGTTTCCAGGGCGGTTCCCTGCCAGATTCTGTCAACAGGATCAAAGAGAAGCCCGGCCGCTGCTCTGGCAACGCCCGGATCGAACCAATAGAACTTGGGATGGGTCTGTTCCCTGATCTTTGCGCTGGGACGATATGCATGCAGGAAACTTCCGAGCAGGGTATCTACCAGGATGGAGAAGTATGTATCCACTGTGCTTCGCGGCACGGCAGCATCTCTGGAGATACTCTGAGCATTGACAACTTGGCTGTTTAGTTGCCCTGCAATACCCAGAAAACGAAGAAAAGGCTGCAGCTTTCTTACCACTCCCTCTTCCTTGATCTCCTCTTTAATATACGTATTTACGTAGGAGTTCAATATGTCGGCTGCATTATTCCGGTCCAACTGAACCCACGGTATATTGCCCCATTGCAGTGAGTGCTCCAGATCAAAGGATTGATCCAGTTCCGCAAAGGAGAAAGCATCAAGTTCTCTGGTAAGAGCTCTTCCGCCGAGAAGATTCGTTCCCGCCCGCCGCAGTTTTCTGGCTGATGAACCGCATAGGGCAAATCGCCATTGCCTGTTCTCCATCAGGCGATGCACTTCATCGAGGAGAGAAGGTATTTTCTGGATTTCGTCGATGACAACCCATGATGCCGCCGGAATATTACCTGTCATAGCCTCCAGCTTATGTGGATCCTGCGAGAGTTCCAGATATAAGGACGCATCCAGGAGATCAAAAAAGCAAGCCTCCGGCAATACCTGCTTGAGCCAGGTGCTTTTTCCTACACCACGCGGCCCAAACAGAAAGAACGAACGTTCCGGCAAAGCAAGCAGTCTTTTTATAATACGGTTTGACATTGCATTTTTACATCTCTATTGTAAGAATACAATATTATTTTACAATAGAATTGTAAAAATGCAAGCAATTGCATGTTGAATTCATAGATCCTTATCCGATGTTGCCACGCTGGGAGGTGCTCTTAATCCTTACAACGGCAATAGAGGTGTTCTTAACCTGTTGTTATGCGCGTTGACTCACGAAAGAATGACACCGTTTTCTTGACAGCCGGCCTTCTACCCATTAATATTTGCATGGTTCGCAAGCAAATTAATTGGGGGTAGAACGAAATGCATAAGATTACCTGGATACCCGGAGACGGAGTTGGCCCGGAGATAAGCGATGCTTCCAGGGCGGTCATAGACGCTTCAGGGGTGGATATAGAGTGGGAGATAGTCGACGCCGGCGTCGATGTCATGGAGCAGTACGGCACGCCACTGCCGGATCACGTGCTGGAATCCGTCAGGCGCAATAAGATAGCCATCAAGGGCCCCATAACAACGCCCGTCGGCACCGGCTTCAGGAGCGTCAACGTGGCCCTGCGCAAAGCGCTGGATCTCTATGCCAACCTGCGTCCGGCCAAGTCGCTGCCGGGGGTCAAGACTCGCTTCGAGGACATCGATCTGGTGATAGTCCGCGAGAATACCGAGGATCTTTACGCCGGCATAGAGCACATGGTCACCGACGATGCCGCCGAGAGCATCAAAATAATCACTAAGAAGGCCAGCCGGCGCATAGTCAAGTTTGCCTTCGAGTATGCCCTTCAGGAAGGGCGCAAGAAGGTGACGGCGGTTCACAAAGCCAACATTATGAAGTGCACGGACGGCCTCTTTCTGGCTACCGCCCGCGAGGTAGCCCAGGAATACCCGCAGATAGAGTTTGAGGACCGTATTGTCGATAACATGTGCATGCAGTTGGTGATCAAGCCGGAACTCTACGATGTCCTGGTTCTGCCCAACCTGTACGGCGATATCGTCTCCGATCTCTGTGCCGGTATGGTGGGCGGTCTGGGCGTGGCGCCGGGCGCCAACATCGGCGAAGGCATAGCCGTCTTCGAGCCGGTGCACGGCAGCGCTCCCAAATACAAGGGAATGAACAAGGTCAACCCGCTGGCTCTGCTGCAATCCGGCATACTTATGCTGCGCTACATCAACGAGCGTGAGGCGGCGGATCGCATCTATGAAGCCATGATCGCCGTGCTGGAAGAAGGCTCCAAGGTTACTTATGACCTTGGCGGTTCGGCCACCACGTCACAGATGGCTGAGGCTATAATCGCCAGGATGTAGGTTGCCCGTAAAATACAGGTTTTCATACCCGGGAGGCAGCCCGGCAATTGACAGGCTGCCTCCCGGGTATTATAATGGCGTCATCTCAAGTCGTCCGTACAGGGGAAGACCGGTGAAACACCGGCGCAGCCCCCGCTACTGTAACCGGTGACGAAACCCGAAACAGGCCACTGGAGTTAAATCCGGGAAGGCTCGGGGAGTAGGATGATCCGGGAGCCAGGAGACCTTGGCGGAACGATTTCAAGAACATCACTTCGGAGGGAAGAAGATGGCTTTTTTCTTTGCCTGTTTGCCGGTTATTCATACGGTATTCCCACTCGATGCATCGGTCAGGCCGGTCATATGACCAGGCTCCTGCTGATAAGACACGGCTGTACGGAACTTAACGGCCGGGGCTGTTTTCAGGGATGGATAGACGTTTCTCTGAATGACGATGGTCGCCGCCAGGCAAATCTGTTGGGCCGGACGCTGGCGCAGGAATCTCTGTCGGCTGTTTACAGCAGCCCTCTGGTGCGGGCCATGGATACCGCCAAAGCTATTGCCGTCCCGCACGGCCTGGAAGCGGTGGCGGGCCCGGGATTGATGGAGATATCCTTCGGGTTATGGGAAGGATTGACTTTTGAGGAGGCACTTCAACGATTTCCGGATGAGGCGGGGAATCAGTTGAAAGCACAAGTCCCGCCTCTGTTAGTGCCTGACGGCGAAGAACCGGATGCTTTCATGAATCGCGTGTCGAAAATTCTATCTTCCATCGTGAAACGGCATCCGGAGGAGAGCGTAGCTGTGGTATCCCACGGCGGACCGATCAGGCTTATTATCGGGATATGTCTCGGATTGCCGTGGGAGCTGTTCTGGAAGTTGCAGGCCGACAGCGCTTCCATCAGCGAACTGCTTGTCTATGAGGATACGTCCATTCTTAAACGATTGAACGATACCTGCCATTGCAGGGGAGAGGAAGCGGTGTAATATGGGTAAGCTGATGCTGGTGACCGGAGGGGTCAGAAGCGGCAAGAGCAGTCTGGCACAGTGCATGGCCGCTGATTCGGGCAGGAGTGCCGTTTGTTATCTGGCTACCGCAGAGGCGCTTGACGATGAAATGAGGGACAGAATCGCGCGGCATCGGCAGGACCGCCCGCCGGAGTGGCGAACGGTGGAGGAATCGAGAGATCCGGCCGGAGCGCTGGCGGCCATGCCCGGGGACACGGCAATCGTGATAGTGGATTGCCTGACGCTCTATCTGACCAATCTTCTTATGGATGCCGGGGAGCAGGAATTTCAGTCTGTTCGCAGCCTGGTCCTGGACAGGATACGGGAGATGCTGGCCGTTTGCGACCAAGCGGCCTTCGATACCATCATCGTTTCCAATGAGGTGGGAATGGGTATTGTGCCGGACAGCCTGCTGGGACGCTCCTTTCGCGACCTGGCCGGAGAGGTCAACCGGATGACGGCCGCCGCCGCCGCCGAAGTCTGGATCACGGTGGCCGGAATACCTCTCAAACTGAAGGGGTAGCTATGAGAGGATTGCTGATTGCCGCTCAGTTTCTGACACGCCTGCCGCTGCCTGTCCGGACGGTTTGGGATGAGCAGGGATTACGCCTGGCTCTGCCTTTCTTTCCGGTAGTGGGGGCTTTTACAGGTATGCTGGCCTCACTGCCTTATCTGTTGAGCCGGTGGTGGCCCGATCAGACCGTGGCTGCAGCCTCCGTAACTCTGTTGATCCTGCTTACCGGCGGCTTGCATCTGGACGGCCTGGGAGATTGCTGCGACGGATTGCTCAGCGGCCGCCCGGCCGATCGTGCCAGAGAGATCATGAAAGAAGGCAGCATAGGCCCGTTCGGCGTCATAGGGATAACGCTTGTCATCCTCATGAAAGTCGCCATGCTGGGCAGCATCGGTCCTGAAAAGACGCTGCCCGCCCTGATCGCCGCCACTGCCCTGGGACGCTGGGGTTCCCTGTTGGCCCTGCATCTCTATCCCGCCTGCGGCGGCGGGCTGGGAGAGATGTTTAAAAAGAGCCTGGCGCTTCCGGGGCTGTGTCTGGCTACGGCAATGACGGCGGCGATACTGCTTGCCGGCGGCCCTGTCCGGTTGCTGCTGCTGCCGGCAACCGTTTTGATAATTCTGCCGCCTGCCGCTGCCATGGTCAGGGTACTGGGAGGCTTGAACGGAGATTGTCACGGTGCCTTGATAGAACTCGGCGAGTTAGTCGTGCTGATTGTGCTCTCCTTCGTCTGAGACTGCAGGTTTACCCGGCCGAAGATATGGCCGGATGATAAAACGGGTTGTCTTTGCAGCCCGGTTTAAGGAGGAAGTAAGGTTATGACAATGATCGAAGAGGCAATTTCCGGGATAGCTCCGCTGGACCGGAGCGCTATGGAGGAAGCGACGGCCAGGCAGGAGATGCTGACCAAGCCTGTCGGCAGTCTGGGAAGGCTGGAGAAGCTGTCCGTACAACTGGCCGGCATTACCGGCAATCCGCGCCCGACGGTGGAGCGCAAGCTGGTGATTACCATGGCCGGTGATCACGGCGTGGCGGCGGAAGGAGTCAGCGCCTTTCCGGTCGAGGTCACGCCCCAGATGGTTCACAACTTTCTCAGCGGCGGTGCCGCCGTCAATGTTCTGGCCCGGCAGGCGGGAGCCAGGGTCTGTGTCGTGGATATGGGCATTGCCTGCGATATGCCGACCGTCGAAGGTCTGCGGCGTCGCAAGATTAGCTACGGGACAGGCAACATTGCTCTCGGCCCGGCCATGAGCCGGGAGCAGGCCGTCCGGGCGATAGAGGCCGGTATCGGAGTTGTTGAAGAAGAGATGGCGGCGGGTCTGGACCTGGTGGCTACCGGGGATATGGGCATTGCCAATACCACGCCCAGCAGCGCGGTTACGGCTGCCGTCACCGGCGCTTCGGCAGCCGAAGTGACCGGGCGCGGCACAGGCATCAGCGACGAGAGTCTGTCCAGGAAGATAGAGGTGATAGAGCGGGCTTTGCAGGTCAACCGGCCGGATCCAAATGACGGTCTGGATGTGCTGGCCAAGGTAGGCGGCTTTGAGATAGGCGGCTTGGCCGGGGTTATCATCGGTGCAGCCGCCAACAGGATACCCGTCGTTGTGGACGGCTTCATCTCCGGAGCCGCCATGCTGATAGCTCTGGTGCTGGCGCCGGAAGTCAAGCCATATCTTATCGCCTCTCATCGCTCGGTGGAGGGCGGACACACGCTGGCTATGCGCTGGGCCGGGCTGGAACCGCTTCTCGATCTGGATATGAGGCTGGGGGAGGGCACCGGCGCCGTGCTGTCTATGCATATAGTCGAAGCGGCTTGCCGTATCCTGGATGAGATGGCGACGTTCGCGTCGGCCGGAGTATCCGCGACATGATCTCTCAGCTTGCCGCTGAATGCAGAGAGGGGCGCAAAAAAGATTATATAGAGTATTGTCAAAGATAAACTTAGATAGGGGGAAGTGCAAGTGTTACTTAAAAAGGTAAGATTACTGTCTGCGGCGGCAACCGTGCTGTTTCTCTGTGCGTCTGTGCCGGGCAATGCGGATGAGGATATCGAGGTGGTGGTTACCGCCACTCGTATCGAACAGTCGCTTGCGGAGTTGCCGGTGACGGCAAACGTTGTTACTGCAGAGGAGATCGTCGCCTCTCAAGCCAGGAATGTGGGCGAAGCCCTTGAGTTGATGCCTGGTGTGTCCGTAGGCCGCTACGGCGCGCTGGGGGCTTCGTCTACCGTCAAGGTCCGGGGGGCCACCTCCGCCCAGGTGCTGGTTATGCTTGACGGCCGCCCGCTCAATACGGCTCAGAGCGGTGAGGTTGATCTGACGGACATACCGGTAGCCGATGTGGAGAGAATAGAACTGCTGCGAGGGCCGGCCTCATCTCTCTACGGCGCTTACGCTCTGGGTGGTGTGGTCAACATCATCACTAAAAAGGGTGGCGGGCCTGCTGTGACTGAACTCTCCTCCGCCGCCGGCAGCCTGGGATTTTCCGACTACAGCCTGTCGCATTCGGGCGGTGACGGCAAGCTCGGATATACCTTTAACGTGAATAAAATCTCCAGCGACGGCTTCCGGCCCAACAGTGCCTATGATGCCGACAGCTACAGCGCCAGAGCCGACCTGACTCTGGACAGAGACTCTTCACTGACCGTATCCCTGCGGAAGTATAACGGCACAAAGGGTGTGCCCGGCAGCGAGACGTGGCTTACGCCGTATGCCACACAGTGGAACGACAACAGCTATCTGTCGTTGCGCTATGATCGTGGCCTTGCAGACGGAAAGGTATCCGCCGACCTTTACCTGCACCAGGACAGCATTCACTACCACGATGACGATCCTTTCTGGCCTACGGACACCAGTCACGACAACGATACTCTCGGCTTGATGCTGCAGCGGGACGGTGTTATCGGAGCCTGGCGCACGGTTTACGGCCTCGACTGGCGCCGCGACAACATCGACAGTTTGACCATCGGGAGCCATGACGCCGTTACCGGAGCCGCCTATATTCAGGGAGAAAGAAGGCTTAGCGACAGGCTTACGCTTATTGCCGGGGGTCGCTACGACAGCCATTCCATTTACGGCTCTCAGTTCAGCCCGCGTCTGGGAACTGCATACCGTCTGGGCGGCGGTCTGATCAGGGCATCGTTCGGACAGGGCTTCAGGCCGCCGGTTTTCCAGGATCTTTACTGGAACGAGCCGCCCTATATGATGGGCAATCCCGATTTGCAGCCGGAGCGCTCAACGGCTTACGAGGTCGGCTTTGAAAGGGAAATGCTCGGTACTGAGGCCAGATTCACGCTCTTCCGTCAGGACGTCGATAACCTCATTCGCTGGGGTGACAATGGAGCCGGCGTATGGACACCGATGAATATCGATCAGGCCAGGCTGCAGGGAATGGAAGTGGAACTGTCCAGGGAGCTTCGCTCGGGCCTGAAGGGGTTCGTCAGCTATACTCGCCTGGATGCCAAAAATATCGTTGACGATTCACGACTGCCGTACAGTCCGGAGAACAGCTTAGCTGCCGGGCTGCGCTTTGCATTCCGGCAAGGCCTTTCGGGGGCGCTCAGCGCCAGGATGGTCGATAAGCAGATAACCGCTGCCGGCAGTTCCGATACCATTCCTGCATATACCAGCGTCGATTTGCAATTGTCGCAGCAATTGTTCGGAAATGCCGGTCTGGTGCTGGCGATCGATAACCTTCTCAATGCCGATTATTATGAACGGAAGGGATACCCCATGCCGGGCAGGACGGTTAACGTCAGGCTGAAATGGGGCTTTTAACCGCAGTTAATGCATCCCGAACATCTCTTCCTTGAGATCGAGATAGTATAGATAATCTTCGGGGGGTACATTCGGCGGGCAGCGATGGTCGCAGAAGGGGATGTACCCTCCCCGTTCTACAAGCGGCACAAGGGTTTCAAGATATGCCTTGATGGCTTCTTTTCCGTTTCCAAGCTGTATCTTGTCCACCCCTCCCATGATGCGCAGCTCTTTGCCGTACTCCGCCAGGAGCTCCGCAGGGTGGGCGCACCCGTTGACTTCAAACGGGAAGAGACAGTTTATGCCGCCTTCCATGAATCCTTTCAATATGGGCCTTACATCTCCGTCGCAGTCCGTGTAACATATGTCTATCCCGGCCGTCTTCAGCTTCTTATCGATGCGCTTGTACCTGGGCACTACCACATCGTTGAAGAAGTTTACGGAGACTATAGGGCCGTTCTTAAAGCAGATGTCCTCCCAGCCGCTTGCATAGTCGAAGTCTATATGCGGGAGTACCTGCTCCAGGAAGTCTTCTGCCATGACGCAGGCGGTCTCCACCATGTCTTCCACCATATCCGGATAGTCATAGCAGGCATAGGCAAGTCCCTCAAAAGTAAGCATATTCCTGACTCTGCCTATCATGGAGCCGCAGTGCACCCCGAGAGGATAGTCTCTGTCCGACGGATGCTGTGCCTTCAGTGCCTCTATATCCACTATGCGGTCCGGATCGTCTCTGCGGAGGCGTTCTTCCTTGCATCTCTTCCAGTCATCCGGGGTGACTACGGTTGCTTTAACATAGTGCGGTATGGTATCGTGTCCGTCCTTGGGCACTTCGGCCAGAAGACCGTCTCCATTCATGAGGATCCTGGTGGTCTCCGTCTCTTCTATTGCCGTTTCAGGGAAGGCGGGATTGAGCCATATGTTTCCTCCTACCGCCTCTATCCTGTCAAAGCTGAAGAAGGCATTGGCCTCTGCTTCGCTGGTGATTCCGTTCTCAGTGAATATGGACCACTCCGAGTAGTTCTCTATCCAATAGCCGAACTCCATGTTGAAGCACCGGTCTACCGGTCTGTAGTGCATCTGATTGTTGAACCTTTTACGATCCGTCATGGTGCCCTTCCACTTGGGCCTGCACGGTGCAATATTCTTCATGGCAGTCTTACTCCTCTCTGGACTGTATCTTCATAATATTGAGATGATTCAAAACACATCTATCGGCAACTAATTTCATTTTAAGCATCAATCAGTGGCTTTACAAGACGAAGATCTTGATATATTCTGGATAATATTGATTACATATCGGGGCGCTTATGGAAAATATTCTTTCAGGCACACACTGTACTCCCTCGGCAGACAGCAGAGCGCTTGCAGCCTGGGTGGCAGGAGTAGGACATTACATCACGAAAGAACATATCCTCAGGAACAGAACAATAGATGAGTATGTGATGATATATTGTACTGATGGTGTCGGCAAGTGCGCCCTGGGAGATACGGAGTACGAAGTTCGAGCCGGGGACATATTCCTTTTACCGCCGCATATCGTTCATTCGTACAACTGCGATCCCATCCTGGGCTGGGAGATCAGATATATGCATTTTGCCGGAATGTACGCAGAAAAGCCCGTTATATTAGCAGGTTTTACTACACGGCAACCGGTCATACACCTTGGGGTTCATGAAGACATTGTGGAGAGGTTCCAACGGATATTAACAATTATCGATCAAAAAGAGATCCACTACAGCCTTGATGCTTCCTGCGAGCTTATCGTTCTCCTGGCGGCAATTCGCAAGCTCTCAGGCGAGACTATGGCACGAGGACTCTCCGGTTTCAAATCAGTAGACTGGCAGGTAAACAGCCTCGATGATCTTGCGGCGGAAATGGGCTCCTCAAAATGCCATTTCATCCGCCAATTTAAGCGCGCCACGGGAATCTCGCCGTGGCTTTACATCCTGCGCCTGAAGGTAGACAAGGCAAAGGAACTCCTTCTTGACCCCCGGAACTCCGTTGCAGACGTAGCACGCATAGTAGGCTTCAGCGATCCTAACTATTTCTCGCGCGTTTTCAGCAAAACGGCAGGAATCTCTCCAAGCGCGTTCCGGAGGAATTATCTTTAGGCTGCCCACAAAACAGTACCAAATCTGCTCCCGGCAAATTGTTGCAATTATTCATGGACAGCCCTTAGAAAAATTGCAAATTACACTTTACAAAAAATTGAAAAAATTGCAAAGTAGACCTACCAATTTTTGAAAAGGGCGTGCCGATCTCTACGGATGTCACAAAGCCGTTGTCGTAACCGGTGACGAATTGCGCCGGATAGAGGCAGGCGACCTCTCCATCCTGCTGATGCCGGCCTGGCTTCTGTTGCTCCTGCTGTAAATGTCCTCTTGAAACAGACGGGCATATAATGTAATATTACGATATAATGGCTGACAGAGAGATCACATACGATATCGAAAAATACGAGGAAGCGGCCGAGATGCTCAAGGCTCTGGCGCATCCTACCCGGCTGCGCATAGTGGAAGGCCTGATGCGGGACGAGTGCAACGTATCTCATATGATCGAGTGCTTGGGTATGCCCCAGGCCACAGTCTCACAACACCTCAAGGTTCTGCGTAGCGCCCGTATAATCAAGGGCAGAAAGAGCGGTCTGCAGGTCTGCTATTCCGTGATCGACGACAAGGCCAGGGAGATAGTGAAGCTTCTCTTTTCTTGAATTGTACGGAATAAAAAGCGATATGTTCCCTGGTGGGCTGCCAGGCATACCTATTCCGGTAATTGATAGGCCGCAAGCGAATAGAAAATTTCCAAAAGGTAAAGAGACGGATGCATAATCAAACAGATACTCTTTTGCAGTTGGCTTCCGGCATCAGGCTGCGACGGGAGCATTTCGGCGGGATAGTCTTTAATCCGGCTACCGGTGAGGTAGTCGATCTTGACCGGGAGGCTTTTCTTCTGCTGACGGCCATTGGAAATGAAAGCTTCGTCCGTGAGGAAAGCCTGTTAAAACGGTTTGCAGCAGGTTCCGGATATAAAGCGGACGATGCGATTGGAGTAATCCGCCGGCTCCTACAACTGAGAATTTTGCGCAGGATGAAGGCTGCTGCAGTGGATGGCCGGCAGCAGCCGCCCGTCCGGAGTGCCTGTCACGGTATTGCTGTCCGGAGCGAGTTGATACCGGAATCGCAGGAGACATTATGGCCCTCCGAGCCTCATCTGAGCGCACCGGTAACGATCCACTGGGCCGTTACTTATCGTTGTGCTTCGGAATGCCCCGATTGTTATGCCGCCCGTCATCGGAAACAGGGGTTTGAAGAACTCGGCAGAGAAGAAGCCTTGTGCCTGATAGACAGAATTTCGGAATGGGGTGTATTCCAGTTGGCGCTGGGCGGCGGTGAACCGTTGCTTCGTCCCGACCTGGCCGATATAGCAGAGCGTGCTGCCGGCAATAAGCTGGTGGTGCATGTTACCACCGGCCTGGACAACATCGACGACGAAACCCTCGATAAGCTGGCAGCCGGTGTCACCTGTTTGCAAACGGGCATCAAGCCTCACCTTTTACTGGAGCAACCGGAACGGCTGTCGCATTTCATGGATGCTGCAAAGCAAAGGGGTTTTCATTCAGGCGTTAACCTGATGCTAAACAACACCGTGATCGAGAACTTTGAAGAGATTATCGGTCTCCTTGTTGCCGCCGAAGTTGTCGCCGTGACGTTGCTCCGATATAAGCCCCCTGCCGATATTTCGCGCTGGAGGAATGAGAAGCCGCACTCCGAAGTGCTTCAGACCTTTGAAAGAACTCTGACAAGCGTTGTTATGCGGCATCCGGCCCTGCAGGTCCGCGTCGATTGCGCGCTCAGCTTCCTGCAGCGCAGTCTGCCTGAGGATAAAGCCGGGGCTTGCGGGATCAGAGGCTGTGTTGCCGCCGACAGGGTTGCGGCTCTGTCGCCCGATGGCTCCGTCTACCCCTGTTCGCAACTGGTCTATCCCAGGTTCAGGGCGGGAAATATCCTGACGGATGATCCGGCCCGGTTGTGGTCCCGGTCCGAGGTGCTGGAGAGATACCGTTTTTTCCGGACAACCCGGTCTTTCAGGGAGAGCAACTGCGGCGACTGCGCGGTTAAGTATCAGTGCGGAGGGTGCCGGGTCTTTGCCGGTGACGCTGTCGGCGGCGATCCGGGCTGCCCGGAGGTTCTTTCCCGTCTTTCTTATCCTGAATGGTTGTCGCTTTTCGATCAGCAGCATATGTGAAGATTACTGTTTATTATGTGAGGGAGGGGCATCAGCATGAAAGTAATCAGTGTCAACAGAGGCTTTACGGCAGATCACAGTTCGACATCCTATGAGTTTCTGGCGGTGGATCGTTTGCTCAGCCAGGAAGAGAGAAGCAAGGTAGCTTCGTTATCCAGACGGGCGCAGCCAACATCCCGGAAGGTGTCGTTTATCTATCATGCCGACGGCTACGATATTCCCGGCGGCTGGGAGCCGCTGATGCGTGATTATTACGACGTCATGTTTTCGGAAAGCTACGACTGGTGGCTGTTGGCAATGGCCTTTGACGCGGCGCCTGAGCAGCAGGCTGCCATCGGGGAATACGAGTTTGACGGTATAGAGGATATGGGAGTAGATATTACCTTTTACGGTACCCGGACGATTGTGACGATCCACTGCCGGCTTGATATGGAGATAGCCCATGACATCGAGCTGTTCCCCTTGCTGACCGATATCCGCCGGCAGCTTGTGGAAGGCGATTACCGGGCGCTTTACGCGGTATGGGAAGAGTACGGCTATGAAACGGAGGACTCCCGGGACAAGGAACCGCCGGAGCCGCCGCATAAGGATACGGGGGAAGACCTGGTCGAAACGCTCTATAGTATGCTGGCAGAGCCTTGATTCCGGGCTCAATACGGCGCCAGGCTGATACCCGGCCCGGCGGAATGGCGGAGCAGGAGTTGTACATTGAAGAAATCCAGGAAGAAATCCAACAAATCGAACTGTCCGCGCAGATGGCGTATGAATCGTCAGCGACGACTGCAGGCGGCTCCAGCCTGGATAAGCACCTATGTTGGTAAGGACATTGCCCGGGGATACCAGCGATGGTTTCATACCGACAGGGTGTGTGCTCTTGTAGAACTGAAAGCATGCGGTGTTCCGATTCCCGAGGATCAGATAAAGATTGCCCGGCAAGATCAGAAGAGGTTGCAAGAGGAACGAGCCAGATCCAGAAGAGCCAAACGAAAATCGGCACAGCAACCGCTTGAAGGGTTTGTCGATCAAGTCGAGCAAACTGACTACTTAGCCTATATAGCCGGCTATACTTCCTGGGGCATACCTTACGGCATTACGTGGGAAGAGTACGGCTATGAAACGGAGGACTTCTATGACACAGAACCGCCGGAGCCGCCGTATGAGGATACGGGGGAAGACCTGATCGAGGCGCTCCACGATATGTTTCCGGAGCCTTGATTTTGTAATTCAGGTAAGAGGTACAGCAAGTGATCACCGTCTTCCCGAAGGGGAGGGAAAAAGGTGGAGGGGTACATTCCATGCCTGAAAAACCAATGCTGAAGAAACCTTCAAGCTGTTTGCATCCAATATGAGCGTGAAAGTGCTGTAAGAGGAGCGAGACGATATGGCAAAGAAAAAGAAAAACGAAATTACAATTCGCAGCTCCGCCGCTGAGTATCTGACTTTTGTTTCATCAACCGGCGGTAGCAACGATAGCATTGAAGTCCGATATGAGGATGAGAATATCTGGATAACCCAGAAAATGATGGCGACATTGTATGGCGTGGAAACACATACGATTAACTATCATATAAGAAAGATTTTTTCGGATTCGGAGATGCAGGAAGGTTTAGTTATTCGAAATTTTCGAATAACTGCCGCCGACGGCAAGACTTACGACACCAAGCACTACGCCTTGCAGATGATTATTGCTATGGGCTTCAAGGTCAACTCTGACCGCGCTGTGCAGTTCCGCAAATGGGTCAATCAGATTGCCAAGGACTATACGATAAAAGGCTGGGTTATCGACTCGGAGCGTATGAAAAACGGCGGCTCACCGCTGACAGAGAAATATTACGAGGAACTTTTAGAACAAATTCGCGAAATACGTCTGTCCGAGCGGCGGTTCTATCAAAAGATCACGGATATATATTCAACCTCTCTTGACTACGATAAAGACGCGAAAACCACCAAGGAGTTTTTCGCCAAGGTTCAGAATAAGCTCCATTACGCTACCCATAAGCAGACGGCGGCGGAAGTCATTTATAAACGCGCAAATGCAGACAAAGAGCACATGGGGCTTACC
>JAQVUQ010000198.1 GCA_028699365.1 bacterium
CCTCTGCTCGCTGGCAGTAAGAATAGATAGTCGGACGGACTCCTAGCCATTCTCCTAAAATCTCCCTTCTAATACATGTGGTGTTCCACCACAGACAGTTATCCAAGCGCCGTAAACACCTCATCCAGCCGGCGATGCAAATCCCTGATCATCGGCCTGTCCTTCTTTCGCCAGAATACTCCGGTAAAGAAGAAGAGCAGACGGCGATTCTTCTTGTAAAGCTCCAGGTTATCGGCCATGATCCGGGATGCCTCATCCTGATCCTCGGGCAATTCTTCACCGATAGTCAGCACAACCGGGCGATCCCCAATCATATCGAAGGCCGTTTTCCCGGAGACAACCGGCGCCGCCATCTGATGCAACATCGTCCCTGCGTCCGTAGCTACCACCGGCAGATTATCAAGTGTAGCCCGGAAGACATGCAATCCGCTGCACACATGGATCCTGACATGGCCGAAGTGTTCGGCTATCTTGCGATCATAAGGGAGAATATGTTCCCTGTAGAACCCTTCGGAAACCATATTGACCGAGCATTCGGCAATACGCGGGACCCTGTCGAGCGGACGCAATCTGTCCAGTCCGATCCATGCCGTCAGGTTCTCCCGCATCGCGATCCAGAAGTCGGTAATCCGCTCCATCAGGAGCCGGTAGTCGTCGGGGTCGGTTAAGGGTGCGGTGAAAGCATCATTGCCTACCATAGCATGAATGAGGTTGAACGGTCCCTGCATATCAGGTGGATCGATTTTGAAAGATGCCGGAGTCAGCGATTTTATCAGGTCGATACTCTCCCTGATAACGGGGAGCAAACCGGAGGTTTCAGGATCAGGAGGAGAATCGTTAAGCATATCGGCCATTGTACGAGTATAGGCCGGTGCGCCGCGGTCTTCACTCAGCGGGAAACCGAAGCAGGGGATGAGATCTGCCGGAGAACAGACACCCTCGGGCCGGATAACTTTGTATACCGGGTTCAGCATATCCAGCGGTGCAAGCGACCTGACGATCTTCTCACATATTCTGCCCTCCGCATCATCTGCGAAGCGCCTTTCCGGTAAAGAAAAAAATGGTACGGCAACCGTCGTGTCGAAGGGATCGCCAAAATGATTAAGACAAAGGGCGGGGTAGCGCCTTGCGCTACCCGCCCATGCAGCCTCCTCCGCAACTGATCCATCCCGCTCCGGATTAGCTGCCATTGTCTCTTCAAAATACTCAAGAACGTCTCTGATATTAGTAAGCATTGTATCTTCCACAACTCTCTCTGCCTTTATACTATTTGCCGCTTTGTCAGTATGACTTGAACAAAGCGCCGACTTCGGTTGGACTGAGCGCTATGGTGTACCCCATATTCAGTACAACGGAAAGGTAAAAATAAGGTGGTTTTTTGTGCCGGAGGTGATGCCCGATGACGGGCTACTTACCGATTGTTTGTTCCGGCTCTCTACCCATACTTTAGCATCATATCCTGAGCTGTCAAGGCTGAGATGATCTGCCGAAGCAGCCTGCCGCCTTGACAGCGGTGAAGGATATTATGCTATCCTCTCCGGGATAGAGCCGGAATACCTCCTGAACCTGCCTTATTCACTTTTCAAAGTACACTGCCGCAGGGGTCCTGTAACCCAGTGACTGATGCGACCTCTCTTGGTTATAGAAACTGAAATATGCCTTCAGTCCCTGAGCGGCTTCTCTCATGCTGCCATAATCATTCAGATAGACGTTCTCATACTTGACCGTGCGCCATAACCTCTCTACGAAGATGTTATCCAGTGCCCGTCCCCGCCCATCCATGCTGATCCTGATGCCTTCATCCTTCAATCGCCCGGTATAGTCCAGGCTGGTGAACTGTGAGCCCTGATCGCTGTTGAATATCTCCGGCCGGCTTATCATCAAGGCATCTGCAAGGGCTTCCAGACAGAAGCTTGCCTCCAGAGTGTTGGATAACGTCCAGGACAGCACGTAACGGCTGAACCAGTCTATTATCGCTACCAGATAGGCAAATCCTCCCCGCAGCCGCAGATACGTTATATCCGTACTCCATACCTGATCAGTCCGCGCTATCACTACGTTCTTCAGCAGATACGGGTATATCTGTGCCCCTTCTGCCGGCTGACTGAGTCTGGGTTTGGGATAGATTGCCTCCAATCCCATCTTACGCATCAGGCGTCCTACACGCTTGTGATTGACCTCATACCCAAGCTTCTGCAGGTAGTCCGTCATCTTCCTGATACCGTAAAACGGTGTCCTGGTATATTGCTCATCAAGAAGGTTCATCAACTCAAGGTTGAGGGTGCTCTCCTGTGCCGGCTGATAATACCAGCTTGAGCGCGATAGCCCAATCAACTCACACTGCCTGGCTATACTGATTATCTCACTATCAGGTTCTACCAGCAGCCGCTTCTCGTTACTCCCCCAGTCCGGATTTTTTTTTAAGCCAGTCCAATTCTACTTTCAACTGGCCGATTTGCTGATACAGGGTGGCTTTCAATGTTTCTTCTGCGGTATCCCGATCCCGGTTCGGCTCAGTGAATATCCGTGACGACTCCTCTTTCAGTTGCTTCTTCCATTTCCCTACCAGATTGGGGTGAACTCCATACTGGCCGGCGATCTCGTTAACCGTCTTCTGCTCCTTGATTGCTTCCAGCGCCACCCTGGCTTTTAATTCTGCGTTGTATCGTTTCCGCTGTGTCCCCATCTTTTCCTCCGTTTTTCTTCTTCGGCACAGCCATTATACCACCTTAACTACCTGTCCGAATTTTGGGGTACACTATAATAGATATTATTCAACCTGCTGTTTCAAGAGTAATAGATATTTTACGTGCGACATATGGGCAATATTGGTTGCGTGAATTTGAAAAATGGGATAGTCGGGAAAACTCATTAGGAAGTTATTGTAGTTCGTATCTCCAAATGAAGTGGAGCTTGGACGACGGAGCGCATTGGAAAGATTTTATTCCAGGAGAAAAAATTATATATGGCATAGCAGTATTACATACCGATTACTCTGAATATCTCGATTACAATGATTGGCTAGAGCTGCAAAAGTTAATTGATGATAAATATGAACCGTCTCTGGCAACACATTTGGTTGCTCAAGCAAATAACCTTATGGAGCATTGCAACTTTGAATTTGCACTTGTTACGGCTGTTACGGCTTTTGAAATTGCAGTTGAGGAATACTTACGTAAAGCGTGGGAAGATAAGGGGGCGAACGAGGAAATATCATCTCTGATATCTGCAATTAATAAATTAAGTCTTATAAATAAAGTTGATTTGATCTGCGTTTCTTTAAATGATGTTTCACTTGATTGTATAGAGCATGCAAAGAAAGCTATCAGTAAAAGGAATAAAGTAGTACATGAAGGATTAAGATTACCTCGAACAACGGATACTAAGGATAAGCTTAGAGGCTTAATATCAGTTATCGATGCATTATTGGGTTTGCCTAAACTACGGCACCCATTAGCAAATGCCGGTAATGCGATAGGGCTACCTAAACAATGGAAGGGCAAGAAGCTTTCTTTGCCGCCGACAAGTGGCTCAACATAGTGACAGTTGGCTGGCTGGCTTTTTTGGCATGCAACCAGCATGCGACTACCTGTCAAAACATGACGAAAAAGCGTATCTCTGTCATGGGATTCACCCCCCCCAAACGCTGTAATAATGCGGGTTTGGCAGCTTACGTCACTAGGTGTCGCTTCTTTGCTCATGTTTTAGGATCTGGTGCCGAAAGGTGTGGAGGTTCAAACCCTCCCTTCCCCACCACAGTGTTTATGCGGATTTCGGGTTTTTGGCCGGAGCCCGTTTTTATTTCAGGAAACAACCTGTAGACAATTGTAATGTCAAATTAATCTGTTGCTGTAACGAAGTTCCTCTACCAAACGTATAAATAACAAAGGCTTGTTCTGTAAGGTTAACATGTGCCCAATATAAAAGTGAAAGAAGTAACATATATAAAAGGCGGAGAGGTGATAAGATGATAAGATATAAATGGACCCTTCTGATATTCATGACGGTACTGTTACACACTACTACTTCCGATGCCAAACTTTCCGTTTTACACTATGCCGCAAGATCAGGCACTCCGACAGAAGTTAAGATGTTGTTGGAGAAGGGACTAGATGTTAATGCAAAGGACGATAACGGCATGACACCCCTACACTGGGCATCTGACCGGTGTGAAGCTGATGCCGCCAAGCTGCTGTTGGATAAAGGGGCTGATGTAAATGCGAGGGCCAATGACGGTAGGACGCCGTTGCATGTGGCAGCTCAATTGGGTTGCATTGATACAATAAATCTTCTGCTGGATAGCGGTGCTGATATAAGTGCAAGGGACAAGAACGGCAAGATGCCGTTACATGCGGCGGCACTTATAGTCGGTACAGATGTAGTGAAGTTGCTGTTGGACAGAGGCGCCGACATAAATGCAAAGGATAATTATGGCTATACGTTGCTATATATAGCGACTTATTGGCGAGAGCCTAAGATTGTCAGTTTGTTGCTGGGTAGAGGTGCTGATGTCAATATAAAGGCTAATAACGGTTTTACACCGCTTTACCAGGCGGTAATGCGTAACCATACCGACATTATAAAAATGTTGCTGGATAAGGGATCTGATGTGAACGCAAAGGATAATGACGGCCAAACCCCGTTGTATTCAGCGATTTTTGGGAGGCATACTAATATAACCAAACTGCTGCTGGATAAGGGCGCTGATATTAATGTGAATGACAAACGAGGCATAACACCGCTATTGATGGCCGCTTTTCAGAGTTCCGCTGAGATAGTCAAAATGTTGCTGGATAGAGGTGCCGATGTCAATACAAAGGTCGATAATGGCAAAACGCCGTTGCATATGGCGGCATGGAACGGCCATGCCGAGGTAGCCAAGTTGTTGCTGGCCGGCGGTGCCGATGCCAATGCAAAGGACGTGGACGATGATACTCCGCTGCACTGTGCGGTCTATTGGCGTCATACGGAGATAGTCAAGCTGCTGCTGGGTAAGGACGCTGATGTTAAGGCAAAGAATAAGAACGGCTATACGCCGTTGCATATGGCTGCATGGAAGGGACATACGGAGGCGGTTAAGTTGCTGATTGATAAAGGTGCTGATGTAAATGCAAAGACCAATAAGGGCAAGACGCCTCTTTACGTGGCTATTGAGAACAAGCGAACCAAGACAGCCGCTTTGCTGCGCCGGTACGGCGCAAAAGAATAAGCACATAATCAACTTGCGACATACATGCCTGCCGCAATCCCTCCGGAGGTCTGTATACAGCGTAGAAATGTTTTTTGCTGGAGTGCTAGCCATTAGCATGGGAATTATGTTCTTATTGGGTGGCAACATACTCGTTGGTGCGCCGGTGAACTGATTTGTAACGGAGGTGTGATATTATGCAATCCCTAGGCACTCCGACGATAATCGCTTTGGTCCTGCTGACATTATTCATGGGGTTAATGATCATCATTAAAATCGCCAATATCATGTCTTGCGTATAGTAATATTGATGCCGGGAGGGTTTATCGTATGCGGCGGAACTCTCTCGGCGTCCTGCCTTTCAGCCTGCCGAACTGGTTGGAAAAGTATTGTGAGGAATTGAAGCCCAGATCCATCGCTATGACGGTTATCGGCAGTTCCGTATCACGCAACAATC
>JAQVUQ010000199.1 GCA_028699365.1 bacterium
CTCTTTCGTCCAGCCTTTTCATAACTCCGCCGAAATTTATCGGCATATAGAAGAGACTGAATACCTTGCCCTTGATGAATTTCTTGCTTTTCCATTCAATAATCTTCCCATCCCATTGAGCCGGGTCAACTTCAGGACAACACGTTTCTTTATTCATCAACCGTCCTCCTTCTCAAATTCTGAAGTCAAGGGTTTCGTCTCGTAGCCAGCTACTTTAATTTCTTGTGATTTGCCTCGCTTTCAAGCTCTTTCAACAGCTCCAAAGCTCTCGCGATGGCGGGAGCAGTGCATAAAAGACGAAGATAGTAATGCAGCCTCCATAGACTAACAGAGTCCGCTCCCAACGACTGTGACTGTTCATTGAAAGGGCTTTGGTCATAATATAGAACCGAAGAGCAATACTTTTTGCAGCTGATAATGCTCAATCAACAAGCCCAGGCAACGGTCAGGATCGGCTTTTAACAGGTCGTGCCGGTTAGCTGCTACTCCCATAAAGTCATGCTCCGTTTAATGTGACTTAAGATTATTTACCGCTTGAGCCCGCTGGCTTCGCGCAAACGTCCGAAGCGTTCCAGCCTCCAGAGCAAGCGCCACGTGCCGGCGGGTCTATAGATAATATGGCATAATTGCTACCTGGACGTCAAGATCATTCTTCACGTCGAAAAATTTGTTGACAACCGGCAACAAGCTTGATAAATTACGTTTAGCATACTCGCCAAGCCTCTGGTCTCAGACTAAGCTCAATTTGGCGAGTTTTTTTGGGATGTGCTTTGAAATACAATAAAAGTGCTTTAACCTTTGAAGAACAGGCCGATCTCCTGATAAGTAGATTATGCTGAAAAAGTCCACCGGGCCAGGAGTATAGCCGGCACATAGTACTTTGACAACTCGATAGATAGATAACGAAGGATTATCCGGTATCCATTTTTCATCCTTTCAGAGCATAGCGGCTATCCTTATCAGGTTCATGACCATAATTCCATGTCCAACCCACCGTTTCATGCCTTCGTGCTGGTGGTAAAGACTGCGCCTGAGTCCGAACCTTCGCTTTAGATAGCTGATGGTGGCTTCTCCACCGGCTCTGAAGCGCTGCAGCCGCTTGAACCAACTTTGTCTCTCATGCTGTTGCCGGGCTTTGCTCTTCTTACCCTTGCGGGGCAGACTGATCTTCTTTACTCCGGCTTCCTGCAGCATTCTTTCGTTGGCTACTGAACTGAAGCCTCTATCGGTAGCTACGCTGCTTGGCGCTTTACCGAAGATTTGTACATGTTTATCAAGAGCCGGCTTGAGTAGAGTATCATCGTTGGGATTGCTGTCGTAGACTTCATAGCTGGTAACGATGCCTTTCTCGTTTTCTTGGATAAGCACCTTTTCTCCGAACTCCACCGGTTTACCGGTCTTGCCTTTGACTATGGGACGGGCATCTGTATCGTGAAGGCTGACTATACGGTTTTCAATATGGTAGTTGCCGGAGATCACCTGCTCTGTTTGATCGATGATGGCCTTGGTCCTCTCTATCATTTTTCGGGCGTTATGGAATACGGGGGGTATAGTCTCGTTTGCTTTATGCCCGGTTGCATCGATTACCCTTTGAGCGGCAGAAGATACATCCTCAGCCAGTTTTTGCATCTGCTTTACGGCTGCCTTGACATCTTTAGCTCCACTCTTCAGGCGTTTCCTGCAGACTCTGGTGGCACCGAGCAGTATCTTTTTAGCCTTACGGGTGTGGTCGGTGAATCTCTCATCCTGAGCTGCACCGGCAGCTTTGATTCTCTTGATGCTGCGGGTGATGGCTTTAATGCCATCATGAAGAAGGCTGATGTCGGTAGGATAATGGATGTCGGCTTCTACTACGGTGGTATCCACTCTCATCTTCCTGCCGGTGAGAACCTTCTTTTCTTTGGCTGCCAACAGAACCTTTTTGTTCAGTTCTTCAACGGTAGAGGAGCCGTATCTTTTATCCAGCTTGACCAAAGTGGTATGATGCGGCAGCTTCTCAACGCGACAGAATATCCGCCATGTGATGCTGTCTTCTACCCGCTCTACCAATGCTCTGTAGCTTAAGCCGTAGGCATGCTTCAGAAACATCAGCCGGTGCAAGGTATCTACCGGAATAGTGGGACGTCCTATGCGAGTATTGAAGTTAGCGATATATGGTGCCATGAAGATGGGATCGTCCAGGATATCGCTGATCTTCTGCAGATCCTCAGGTAGTTCGGTAGCGTTCTCCGGTAGAAAAACGGCCCAAAGAGGAAGCTGATCATTGCGCAAAGTCAGCATTTGACCACCTCCCGGAAGGAATTGAGGTCTCTCTGTAGAGTTATTAATAGCATAGGGATTCCTCCTCTGGATCTTTGTTGTTTGCTTACTATAAAGATTCCTTGAATTGGAGGTTAATCCCTTTAACTTTTTACTCGCTATGCTCATCTTTACTCGCTTTTTTTCCTTATCTATCTGTCGCGTTTTTCAGCAGAAACTAAGTAGAGGCTTGCTGATTGAGGACCGGGCCGAGTTGATAAGCAAACTACGGGCTGTGAGTTATTATCGTTTAAGGGCATACTGGTATCCTTTCAGACAAGCCGATGATACTTTGGAGAAAGGAACCTCGCTGGAGATTATCTGGCACAGGTATAGATTTGACAGGTATCTACGCTTGCTGATTATGGATGCGATCGAGCATGTGGAGGTGGCTAATGGAATTCTCCTCCAAGATAAAGCTTAGCCATTTCACTGGGAATAACTATTCTATCGCATATAAAGGTACTTTCCTCAGACAATCAGTAGTAAACGCAAAAACGGCTAATAACGATTCTGAAGAGAGGGTAGGGTAATTTTTCAGAATCTGTTGAATAGACCAGCCTTCGGCCAATAGTCCCATTATAAATTCAACAGATAAACGCGTACCTTTGACAACAGGTTTCCCTTTCAAGACACTGCTATCAGAATGGATATGTTTTTTCCAGTCAACGTTACTCATCCGGCCACCACTTATAACCCTCTACCCGTCCTCGACCGGGCTTAATAAACCACTTCTTCACGATAACCGCTTATATCTATCCCCTGCACAAATCCTTTCATACTTTCAAGAGAGCATTCCGGCACAAGAATAATTGTCTCGTCCTTTGCTCTGATCCGCAGCTTCTGGCCGTTCTTAATATTCAGCCTTCTGCGTATCTCACTGGGGATTACAACTTGATACTTTGATGATACTGTTACTTGATCCACCGCTTCTACTCCTGCACTACGCAAATTATATTGATAAATTAATAGTATATCCATTTCTGTGCACCGTCAATTCTCAGGTCGATGGCCTAATCTCCGTCGGAATGCTAAAATAAAGTATGGAGAAAAAAGCTGTGATACTGCTCTGGATAGTTACGGCTTGCGCGCTGGCTTTGTGTGCCGGGGTTTTTCTGCGTATCAATACTCCATCGCTGGAAACCCGCATTATAAGGGCTGGATTAACAGGCATCACCCGGGCTGAGATCTATACTTATTCTATGTATCCGCCTCCACCGTCGCCGCTGATACTGCATGACGGCGCTGCTCAGGAGGTTGCTTCTGCTCTGGTGCTGAAAAAAGCAAGCAAGTGTGGCGACTCCTGTGGCTGTGATCCTACTCACGGGCTCAAGTTCTACAAGGATGGTAGAGTCGTTGCCAGCTTTGGCTTAAGGCATGGAACTAAGCTTTACTCCGATGACAAGCTCTGGCAGGGCGATTTGGCCTTGTCCAAACACTCTCAGCAGTATTTGTGGGCATTGCTGGAACGGCAGATAAGCTCTGAAGAGATTGATAGTAATAATTAGCGGTTATTCTGGACAATCATCAAGGAGGAACGCAGAGTAGCATGCTGTTTCGATCCTATGATATCAGATGCTCAGATACGGGCAGATTACGGGTGCCGCGTGAGATTATCCGCACATAGAATATATGATTTCAAAGGGACAATTTGATCAGTGGCAGATAAGAGTGAGCCCGGTTCCCAGCGGCAAGGTTGCACTGATACGACGATGCATCATTGCTTTAGGACTACCGCGGATCAGAGAATGGCTAAAAGAAACACGTGTGCTTGAGGCTTGTCAGGGCCGGGGACACTGTCGGTTGCTATATGATGAGAGCAACGATCGGCTTCTGTTACAAAGTAGCTTGAACAATTTCGATAAAATGACCGAGGCGGAATTATCGTGCGCTCAATAGGATTCTGGGGTCAATGGAGCCTTTTATCACGTTATATCAAGAGTCATTGAGTGCAGGAATATCTTATCTGACGACAGGGACCGGCATACCTTTCCATCCTGTCTATCCTGTGTAGTGGAAAGATATGAAGCCATAATCCACAGCTACTATCATCTGTTTGTTTGGCTCTCGAGATATACTCGTTGTCCGTATAGTATGTATCCAATTCCTATCAATATCAGAATATACTCGCCGACAGTAACAGCAGGCGGAGGCGTAGTGGTGAAGAAAAACTTTGCTTGGTCGGCAGGAGCAGTAAGAAAAAGGAGCGTAGCGTCAATTAAAGCCAAAGCGGCGGCGAGCTTGTGTTTTTTAAGGAATAATGAAATCAGTCCGGCAAGCGGAAGCAATAACCCCACAGTTATAAAGAACACCGCAAACACCGGAGTCCGTAATTCATTCATACGAGTCTCGACCCCCAATGGAGTCAACAGGAATCCCAGAATAAAGCCCAACCCAAACAAAAAAGCCAATACTCGCTCTGCTTTCCCCAAAGAGGTCTTTGTGTTAGACAATAAAGGCATTTCTTTTTCTCCTCTCTTGTCACATTATACCCTTGAATGGCCTGCCCCTCACAATATGATCCACTGACATGGCCTAATCCCCGCCGGGATGCTAAAATAAAGTATGGAGAGAAAAGCTGTAATACAGATCTGGATAGCAACGGCTTGCGCGCTGGCCCTGGGTGCCGGGGTTTTTCTGCGCATCAATACTCCATCGTCGGAAACCCGCATTATAAGGGCTGAATTAACAGGCATCACCCGGGCTGAGATTTATACTTATAACTGATTATGCATGCCTGATCGCATCCGGCAGGAGGGGAAAGATGAGAACCAAACTGATAGTGATGACGGTATCCATATTCTTCTTTATCGGCTTTGCGGATATGGGTTCGGAGACAGTCACTTGGTCATCCCTTAAAGGGGAGGAGAGCCCGGCAATTGCATCTGCAGAGGCGGCTGTTGCCGATGGTTTCTATCTGTGTACTGCCGATGTAACCGCGCCTGTAGTCGGAATACAGGACGGACAGGAGCTATATCTGGGGAAAAAGTGCGCACTGGAGATAAAAAAAGCCGAACTAACCGCTCAGGATAATGCCAATACCCGATTCTATCTCTATCTGACGGTGCCGTATGAAGCAGACCTGGAGAATCCCTCCCATGTGCTGGTAGTAGGCGGAACAGTGTATCGGCAATCTTCATCAGGCTCTTCGCAGAATAAAAGCTCATCGCTGGGGTTTTATATCTCCGGCCAAGAACAGGCAAAGTGTTGAGCGACGCGCTCCAATCGGCATGAACGACGAATTAAAATCGTGGGTTTTTTGCCGTCCGGCGACACCCTCCGAGCTGGGCGACATCGATAAATCATTACCTGTGACGCAATATT
>JAQVUQ010000200.1 GCA_028699365.1 bacterium
TTGCCTTTTAAGTATATTATCGCGTAGAATAGTACTCCCATCGAATATCTTACGTCCGTTGGTAGTAAAAACATGGATTTCGTAACCGTACACCTGTGCTGCTTCCGCAATCCCTTCGACTGTTCTGGCAATAGACGGGTCCGTCACAGAAAACACATTGTTAAAAACTATGCCTATATTCTTACAGTCCGAAAATGAACTGTTTGTAGATGCAAGCCCCTTGGCAATAAATGTACCTCTGCCGGGATAGCGTTCCAAATACTTCTCTTTAACTAACTCGCTGTACGCCTGTTTTACCGTAGCAACACTTATACCCAGCTTCTGACCGATTTCGTGGTCGGTAGGCAACCTTGTCCCACCGATAAGAACACCGCTGGCTATTTCTTTCTTCAAGTGTTCCCTTATTTGCATATAAATAGGCGTATCGTTACTGAATTCTATATCGAACAACCGAATATCACCTTTTCGTTTAGTCGTATTATTAGCAGGTTTAGATGGTTCATAATATTAGTATTCTACAGCCGTTTCAAGATTCCTCTTATTTCCCAAAAATTTTATACATTACTGTCAAAGATTAGATCAATTATAGGCTTATTTGCATTATCCGGTAAGATTGCAATCCGTTACACATCCTCCAGCCATTTTTCATCAAATATAACCATATCCAGATCGCTGGTGTTAGGGTAAACAGCACGGTAATGGCTGACACCCAGCAGGATGCGTCCGTCATCCAGTTGGATCAGGCCATGATTGCTCAACTGATTGTTACCGGTTTCATCGGCGATGAGGTGTGGTTTACTCCAAGTGCCGCCACCGTCACGAGAAACAGCAGCTACCAACGGATGTCGCGGATACTGAGTGACGGAAGAAACATTGTTCCATACTACCAGCAGGTTACCGCTTTGCAATTTGATCATCCGCACCATGGACTCGGGTGCCGCCAGCGACGAGGGTATAGGCTTGCTCCAAGTATCCCCGCCACCAGTTGAAACAGTCTGGTATACAAAGCCGCCCTTGGTGCGGAAGAGGCAAAAGAGCCTGTTCGGCTCGGTCTCCACTATCTGAGGTTCCATGACCCCACGCAAAGTATCCACTGTAATCTCGCCACTCCGTTTCCAGTTGTATCCGCCATCTTCGGACAGCAAACAGGCTGCAGTGTAATGTTCACCATCCCGTGCTGGATCCCGGAAATAAAAGACAGCCACGACGCACCCGTTTTGCAACTGGATCAATTCACTTATGGTGCCATAGAAGCCAATTTCTGGTAACTCCCGCCCACCGGTCATAAGCCGGTAAGGCAGTTCATCCCCATATTCGAAGGTTCTGCCGCCATCAAAAGAACGCCTGATGAAGAGATGTGTCCGCCCCCTGGTGTATTTACCCTCCTCCACTTTTATATAATTGGTCGACTTGAAGATCATTAGCACGTTATCACTCTTTTGTAGAGGCAGCATTAACAGGTCGGACACCTGGCCGACTGAATAATCCGCCATGAAGACTTGTGGATCAGACCATGTCAATCCATGATCCCTGGATACTGAATAGAGCCTAACGGCATTGTCCGAGGTTTCTTTGTAATCATAGGCATGCCAGTGCACTATGACATCACCATTAGGGAATTGATAAAATATCGGCCCTTGGTGGTAATCCGCTCCAATGCCACCACGGATAAATTGAGAGTAATTCAGTTCTCCCGGTGTGTAAATCATCGGCACTATATGCGCAATTTTCACAGTTCATACCCCATATAATATATTACCATCTCATGTTGCCTCTATTCACGGTTTTTAGTTTATCAGCCGTCTTGCAAGCTGCCTTCCAGGCCATCCACCCATGTCCGGTTTCATTTGGCTAACGAACTTAGCTTATCCCGGTAAGCATCCCAATCTTGCCGAATCAAGCTGTACTCATCGTCGTTTAGATGCCTGATTAAAGGCAGACAGAAATCGCGACGCTGCATAAGCCATTCCGCCTGATAAATACACGGCACCCCTATATCCGACTGAACGGCGGTTATATCTTTATATGGCAGGATATAATTGTTTCGTTGCGCACCGCCGGTATCTATAGCCACCTGCGGCATAACTATACGTTGTAATCGCGCCCTGAAACGATTGGCTGATACCGTATCGCCACGCACCGTATAAAGATCACCCGTCCGAGCCATATCGCACAGATCGGCAAAGTAGGGGAATGCCGTGAATTGCCCGACGACACAATCCGGCTTGGCCTTCCTGGCTTCAAAGTAAAGAAGCTCCAGAAGCGCCCGGCACAGTTCAAAACCGGATAATCCTCCATAAGTTTCAAGCGTCCGGCCACCAGGGGTTGCCGTCATACCGTCAACCTTAATTCCGTCAGCGTTATAGCAATCTTGAGCATCAGAAAGCATACGGTGAATATAGCCGGAGAGACGCTGACGATACGCCGGATTTGTCGGATCTACGGCCGTCGGCTTACCCTCGAGGCGCAGACATTCCTCATCCGGGATGCCCGCACGGGTCCAGGCATTAATCCAGAGAATTACCCTGATACCCTGTTGATGACATCCATCGATAAAACCGCGTAAATCCGGAAATTTTTTCGGATTTACGATGTGTTCTCCCATACTCTTTTGCCACATAGCATCAATAATAATGCTGCCGGGGTATATGCCGTTCTCTGCCAACCGTGACAGCCAATGCAGGCAATTGGCCTGAGTGCATTCATCAACGGAGGCCTGACTGCTCTCTGCAGCCTCCAGCGTCTGAGTAGTTTGCTGAAAACCATGTTTTCCTCTACCTAAAGCCCCCTGATCATGCCAGGTACAATAAACCGGCTGGTATGTCCAGTTCTCATACGGATATTCTCTGGCTACAGTGCCGCCGTAGTCTTCGAGTAGACGAACATATTTCTCGACGGCCTGAAAACGGTTATCCGCTATCTGCAGGACCAGACGCGGCGTATTCCAGACTCCGGTTACCTGCTGGTGTCCCTGATAATCCAGAGATAGCGCTTGTGTCCCTACCATAAACTTTTCGACCCGCTGCCTGGCTTGCTCAGGCAGGTAATTTATCTCATAAGCGTAGAAATTGTATTCGCCCGGCCTGGCCAGAATGCCTGCCCCCAGACAAGGACCGTTGTCACCTTCATGAAAAACATAGCACAGCGGTGCCCCATGCAAGGCAAAAGCCCGTAAACAGGCACGAGAATGGGTATCGTTGCCGGCGGCAATGGTGGTATATTCGCTGATATGAAACTCCTGTTTCTCGATGAAATTAGGCATAGGAGTAAAAAATTGCGTAAAGCCAGGTATAGAGGCCAACTCCTGTCCGGTAAGCGCACCTCGGAAGTAGTATACCCTGTCGATATCGCCTTGACCGTAGACTTCAGACCAGTATTCGATCCTATCTTCAAAGAAGAGATAGTGATGATATTTCCTCTGCCAGAGAGAAGAATACGAGATAATCCTTATATGCACGGTTCCATCATTACCGGCTACGATTTTTATATCAGGAGCCTGTTCCGACCCGTCCTCGGCATCTATCGTATCTATAGCGCTCAGCAGAGACATCCCATAGTAAAACGATTTGCCGACCTTTAAAAGGGCGATTAATTTATCGGGCAGAAATTCCACTTCATAGCCCTTACTCGTGACGGTTATACGGTTTTTATCTTTACATACTTGCATTGTAAATGCTCTTTCCTTTATCTTCTTAGCCTAATTACCGGCAACAGTTCTGTTGGTTAAGAGTGATAACATCATGGCTAATCCTTTAGACATCTACCAGACCTCCCAACGACCCAATATAACCCTCTATATTTAGCTGCATTATTAGCAGGTTTAGATGGTTCATAGTAATAGTATTCCACACTCTTTTTAATATTCCTCTTTTTCTACATCATCTTTTTTATTTTTGTACTAATCCCCGCTCTGCCGGAAACGGTTGGGGGTCATGCCGGTGTGCTTCTTGAAGACTTTGCTGAAGTAGTATCCCACATCCTGGGCCACCTGGGTTATGCTGCGTGCAGTCTCCTTCAGCATCTGCTTGGCCTTCTCTATGCGGACGCCGGTAAGACATTCCACCAGCGTGCTGTCCATCTGCTGCTTGAAGAGATGGCTCAGGTAGAACGGGCTGAGGTGCACTGCTTTGGCGATCAATACAGCATACTATGCCCTTGATATTTTAAAGCCAAAAAGTTATTATATATGCATATTATTGATATATTTATCACGTAATAATAACAAAGGTGGTTGAAATGACACAGCCCGGATATAAACAGTATATCATAGACAATATCCACCGCTTTCCTTTTGGCTTGCCCATCTATACAAATGACATCGCCAACGACTTTGCCGGGCAATTTGAAGTTGACGTCAAGGAAGCGAAAGCGCTTGTAAATGTATACCTCAAAAGGATTGCAGACAACGGTGACCTAAAAAGATATTGCAAGGGTATCTACTACAGGGCACAAGAGACCCCCTTTGGAGAAACCAGGCTCAATCCCGCTCATATCATTAGCGATACTTACCTTCAGAAAAATGGTGTAGTTATCGGCTATGAAACCGGAGCATCTTTTTTAAATCGGATAGGGCTTACTACACAAATCGCCAAATACAAGCACTACGCAACTAATGCTTTCAAGCAAAACGGCAGCAGAGTTGACAAGAAGTTGAATGCGGTGATCAGGAGACCGCCGGCAACGGTTACGGAAGAAAATCATCAGTATTTACAACTTTTGGATGCCATTGCCAATAAAGATCACGTGCCTATTGATGCTCACCACCCTGAAACGTTCTTTCTTGATTACATAAGAAAGAACGGGCTGGATTTTGCAAAGCTTGTGGCTTATGGAAGCAAATACTATAAAAAGGAGATGCTGCTGCGAATCGGCGAAATCGCAGCAAGTGAACTGTGATGAAGCTTCATTCAGATTCATCGGCACTTGAGACTCTGCTGCTGGATATCTCTAGCAGAACCGGCATTAGAGCTGATATCATTGAGAAAGACTATTATGTTACTCTCATATTAAAAGAACTTGCCGACAAGCAAAAGGATATTCCTGCATATTTCAAAGGCGGTACGGCACTCTATAAAGCTCTTGGCAGTATAAGACGATTTTCAGAAGATATCGATTTGACGGTATCAGTAACGGATTGTTCCAATAGTCAGGCTAAAAAGAGATTGGAAGAGAAACTAAGAATCGGTAGTGAGCTTGCTGACAAGCCAATCAACCAATTCAGCTATTTGCATACAGGAACGAACAATGAGCAGTTCATCAAAGAATTCATGCGGATGCAGGAAATATATGTTTTCAACGATGCGCATACAATTACAGTGAGCGAACTGCAAAAAACCGTTGAGACGCTATATACAGTCTTTAATAACTTTGGCAGTATTATGAATAGCTACCTCCCTTAATCCCCGCTCTGCCGAAAACGGTTGGGGGTCATGCCGGTGTGTTTCTTGAAGACTTTGCTGAAGTAGCTGGAATCGTAGTATCCCACATCCTGAGCCACCTGGGTTATGCTGCGTGAAGTCTCTTTCAGCATCTGCTTGGCCTTCTCTATGCGGACGCCGGTAAGACATTCCACCAGCGTGCTGTCCATCTGCTGCTTGAAGAGATGGCTCAGATAGAACG
>JAQVUQ010000201.1 GCA_028699365.1 bacterium
GAGAACATCCACATCACTGTCAGAATTTGCTTCACCTCTAACAGTACAGCCGAACACACCGATATTACTGACCGTGAAGCACTTTTGTATCTCCTCAAGGTGAGAGCGTATGGCATTGATTACGTTATCAGCCTTTGTCACAGGCTCCATAAAAGTTCTCCTTTAACATTTCTGTCATAAATTATACCACGCCGCATTTTCCTTGACATCCCTATTCAGCGATTATATACTGTATTAGGAATTTTTCAGGCGCCCCGGGGCAACCTGGGGCGTTAATTATGCCTTGAAGAGGATAGGGTCTATGACCGGTTTGGGCATCATGGGCGGCATATTCGACCCCATTCACAACGGGCATCTGGCCGCTGCGGAAGCGGCGCGCGAACATTTTCAACTTGATAGGATAATCTTTGTCCCGGCCGGCAATCCGCCGCACAGGCTGGCTATGCCTGCTGCCGGAGCCGAGGACAGATATCTGTTGACAGCGCTGGCGGTTGCCGGCAATCCTTATTTCGCCGTTTCGAGGGTGGAACTGGACAGGCCGGGGCCTTCATACGCCTACGATACGGTAAGCCATTTTCAACAGTTGTATAAGCCTGAACGTCTGTACTTTATTACCGGTATGGATGCCGTTCTGGATGTTGAAACCTGGTATCGGGTGAACGATCTGATGTCCATCTGCCGTTTTGTGGCCGTTACTCGTCCCGGGTATGAAACGGACGATCTGGCACGACGGGTATCCGCCGACCATCTGTCCGGAATTGATGTAATCGCCACTCCGGGCATCGATATCTCCTCGACCACCATCAGGGAGAGACTGCGTTCGGGAAGATCGGTTCGCTATCTGGTGCCGGATATTGCAGCCGCTTATATTAGTAAGGAGGGACTTTACGCCGGCTGAGCCGACGTCAGTTTGTTGCGGTAGCTGCGCTATTATATGTACTTTATTTATTGTTGAGGAGAGTATCATATGGCTTTTGGTGAGGAAAAGTCGGAAAAAGCTGTAGAATTTCTCAAGCCGGGCACCGTCCTCCGTAACAGGTATCGGGTAATTTCCGTCGTCCAAAAGGGTGCTTACGGCATAGTATATAAAGTGGAAGACCTGAAGACCTCCTCTATTTATGCTATTAAGGAGATGATCAGTAATTTCACCGAATCCATCGACAGGGAGAAGGCCAGGCTGACTTTTGAGAGAGAGGCACGTCTGCTTTCTCAGATAACCCATCAGAACATACCCTGTCTGCATAATTACTTTACAGACGGTGGTGTTTACTATCTGGTGATGGATTATGTGGAGGGCATAAATCTGTCTCAGTTTGCTTCCCGTTACAGGGGAAAGCACCTGCCTGAGCGCGATATTCTGGAGTGGGGCGCTCTGATCAGTGATATACTGACTTATCTGCATTCGCTCCCTGAGCCCATTATTTTCAGGGATCTGAAGCCTGCCAATGTGATGATTACGCCGGAAAAACGAGTGGTCCTGGTGGATTTCGGCCTGGCCGGAATGATAAAGCAGAGCAAGAAAGGGGCTCCCAGAGGCGGCACTCCCGGATATGCCGCTCCTGAGCAGTATATGGGCTATGCCGAGGCCAGAAGCGATGTATATTCTCTTGGAGCCACCATGTATTATATGCTGTCCAAGAAGAAGCCGGACCGTCGCGGCAAGGCCAATCAGATTGAGCCGTTGCGTAATCTGAATCCCTCGGTGTCGCCTATAACCAATGCGCTGGTTATGAAGGCCATTGAGTATGATATCAGCCATCGCTTCCAATCGGCGGAGGAGATGGGCGATAAGATCAGGGCTGTTCTGGAACTGGGAACGGTTATCTGTCCCAAGTGCAAGAGCATCAACCAGAAAGGATCCCAGGTCTGCTTTGAATGCGAGGCGGCCCTGACCAGGGTAGAGCAGAGCGATGTCTTCAGCGGGCAGGCGTTTGTGTTCCGGTCCGGTCAACAGGCCAGTAATCCCGAGGAGTTGCTCCTCATAGCCGAGAACAATCTGGATGACGGGGTCTATCATCTCAAGCACGGCCACTTTGAAAGCTGGTTTGAGTATATAGGCGAAGAACAGCTGTCCAGAATTGCCAGACGCATGAGAGTGCAGGGCGGAAATATGGAAGAGGGCTTGAAAAAATTTTTGAAATATGCAAGATTATAGCGGGAGCATTGCTGCTCAAGCAGACAATCAGACTGACTTAGTTGCGCGGGAGCTGATGACGCGTGGGCCGAAAGCGCGGGAGTGATTACAGAGGGCTTGTAGATGCCGCCAGCGTAGGCATCGCCATGGTCCTGTCAACGGTTATCGGCTTCGGCATAGGCTATATGCTGGATCGACGTCTGGGCACGGAGCCCTGGCTGACCATACTCTTCACGATCATCGGAATGATCGCGGGTATTATAAATCTTTTTGAAATTGCTGCATCTTTGGGGAGAAGAAAGTGATCTCTTTGCCGGTGGCTTTAATCAGTCTGGCATCAGGTCTGGGGATAGGTATGCTTGGCCTGCGCCTTCTGCACGTCATGACGTCTCGATTTGAACGCCAGGAACGCTTCAGTTACGCTAAAGCCGTAGCCATGTATTTCGGACGCTTTCTGTTTTATATTGTCGGCCTGCTGGCAGCCGCGCTGTGGCTGCACCTCAACCCGGTGATAATGCTGGCCGGTATCGCCCTGGTGGACACAATGTATGTAATTGCCAACTATAGAAAGTTACAGCGGAAAGGAACGGCAGATGCACGGCGGCATTGAGACTCCTGTTCTGATCAATATTCCCGGTATTCCGACGGTCATAGTCATGACCTGGCTGGCCATGCTTCTGCTGATAGCTCTGAGCCTGGTTACCCTGAGAAGATTATCCATCGTGCCCGGCCCGCTTCAGAACGTCTTCGAATTCATAATAGAATCGTTCACTCATCTTATAGAGACCATTATGGGTCCGGCAGGCACAGGCTTTATTCCTTTTCTGGGAACGCTCTTTCTGTTGATACTGGTGAGTAATATCATGGGCGTGATACCCGGATTCAGGGCTCCGACATCGTCTCTCAACACTACCGTGGCCCTGGCGTTGATAGTATTCGTGACCAGCCATTACTACGGCGTAAAGAACCGCGGCTTCAAGGGGTATATACGGCATTATACCGGGGATTCGATCTTTCTGGCGCCGTTGATGTTTTTCACGCACTTTGTCGGTGAGCTGGCCAGGCCTTTCTCACTGGCAATAAGACTTTTTGCCAATATAGTGGGGGATGACCTTTCACTGGCCGTCATCCTGACTATTCTGCCGCTGATAGCCAAGCTGGTGCTGCCGCTCTTACTGCCGCCGCTTATGATACTTATCGGCACACTTATAGCCTTTATTCAGGCACTGGTGTTCGCAGTGCTGGCGGCGGTTTATATAGCCGATCTGGCTGGGTTCAATGATGCGCATTGAAACAGGTACATAGGCTGAAGGCTGAAGACTGAAGTAGAACGCTCGGGCGTATATTGACAGCCTTTCAGGCTAAGAAGTAATTTTGATAGATAAAGAGCTGGGATAGAGGGCTTGAGCGTAAACTACTAATAGCCTTCAGTCTTCAGCCTAAATAGCTAATCTAGGAGGTAAGGTAATTATGGAGGGGAAGGTTCTTTTCGGTATTTTTACTATGCTGGCGGCCTCGTTTCCGCTGTCTCTGGCAGCCATTGGAGCTGCCATCGGACAGGGAAACGTTATAGCCAAGGGGCTGGAGGGTATGGCCAGGAACCCTGAGGCATCCGGCGACATCAGGACCAATATGATCCTGGGTGTCGTTCTCATCGAGGCTCTGGTTCTGTACGTGCTGCTGATCTCTCTGCTGCTTCTGTTCGCCAACCCTGTGTACACAAGAATCTTCGGTTGAAAGGTTGATTAATCTTGTTTGAAATCGACTGGAGATTACTTCTGCTGCAGACGGCCAACTTTCTCTTTCTTCTGGCGGTATTGCGCTTGATACTGTTCAAGCCTATCCGCGATATAATGTCCAGAAGAAGCGATGACGTACGCGATCTTCTGTCGCATGCCGCCAGGGAGAGAGTGGATGCCGAGCAGTTGCGCAAGGACTACGAAGCACGGGTGGCGGCCGCTGCCGGTGAGGCTCAGCGCATTGTAAGTCAGGCCAACCGGACAGGTGAGACCATACGCGGCGAGATCAGGCAGAAAACCGAGCAGGAGCGCGCCAAGCTGATGGCGCTGACCAGAGACGAATTGGATGAGCAGAGACGTGTCGTCGAGGAGCAGTTGAGAGAGAAGACCTCCGAGATGTCCGTCGATATCGCTGCCAGGGTTCTCTCCGATCTGTTGGATGAAGAGACCCGGAAGCACCTGACAACGGAAATGATAAAGAGGGTTAAAGATGCTGGCCGTTAGGAGCTACGCCAGGGCTGTTTTCGAGTTGGGCCGGAGCCGTGACAGAACGGATGCTTACGGCGACGGCCTGGCTAAGGCAACCGGTATCCTGAAGCAATATCCTGAACTGATAGAGTTCTTCAACAACCCGTCCATTCCGGATGGGGAGAAGAAGTCTCTGGTCGAGGATATCAGCGAAGGGCATATTCCGGTGACGATTCTGCGTCTTCTCTACCTGCTGATAGACAAGGGGCGGGTATCCCTGCTTCCCGGCATAAAGGTCGAGTATGACAAGATGGTGCTGGCTTCCCGCAACAGGGTCGTTTGCCAGGTCTCCGTCGCAGCAGAGTTGGATGATTACAGTGAACTGACCGAGTATCTGGCCGGGTTGACCGGGGCGGAAGTGATTCTGGAGGTCTCCGTGGACCCATCCCTTCTGGGCGGCTTTACGGCCAGGATCGGTGACAGGATAATCGATGCCAGCATCAAAGGCAATCTGGATAAAATGAGACAGAGTATCTGGCAGGGAGTGTGAGAGGTATGCCGCTTTCAGCGGAAGAAATAAGCTCTGTCATAAAACGGCAGATAGAGCGTTACGCGGTTGAGATCGAGGAGACGGAGATAGGCACCGTCGTTCAGGTCGGAGATGGTATAGCTACGCTGTACGGTCTGGACAACGTTATGGCCGGAGAGTTGCTATCCTTCCCCGAAGGCGTTTACGGTATGGCCCTCAGCCTTGAAGAGGAGATGGTAGGCAGCGTTCTCTTTGCCTCCGCTTCCAACATCAAGGAGGGGGATGTAGTCCATCGCACCGGACGCGTCGTCGAGGTGCCGGTGGGGGATTCCCTCATCGGACGTGTCGTCAATGCCCTGGGATACCCCATAGACGGGCTGGGACGTATGAGAATAGACCGCTACCGTCCGGTGGAAGCCCAGGCTCCCGGTGTAGTGGACCGGACCCCGGTCAAGGATCCGCTGCATACGGGCATCAAGGCCATCGACGCCCTTGTTCCTATCGGCCGGGGACAGCGCGAACTCATAATCGGCGACAGGCAGACCGGAAAGACGGCTCTGGCCATCGATGCCATCCTCAGCCAGCGCGGCCGCGGTGTGACCTGTATCTATGTAGCCATAGGCCAGAAGGAGACAACGGTAGCTCAGGTGGTGGAAGGGCTGCGCCGCGAAGGCGCCATGGATTACACCATAGTGGTATCGGCCTCTGCCAGCGAGGCTGCGCCGCTGCAATA
>JAQVUQ010000202.1 GCA_028699365.1 bacterium
CTACGGATACGCAGGGGCAGCGTGAAATCATGTCTGTCTTTCCCGATAGTGGCATCGTATATACTCCGGGTGATCACCGGCAGCTTGCTTGTAACTTCAATAGGTCGCTTGATAAATTGCCTGCCATGAAAAACGAAGCCTGGAATGCTGCCAGGATGTGCATGAACTGGGAGATCGAAAAGACAAAATTGATTGAAGCCATTGGAGGCCTTTGTGAATAAGATGAGAACCGTCCTTATCGTTATGCCTCAATTCATTCCCAGCAGTTATCCTCCGGCCCACAGGGTGCGGTTCTTTACCAATCACCTTGAGGAATTCGGTTGGAAATCCGTAGTGCTTACGGTAGAGCCTCAGTATCTGGAGGAGGCTCCTGACTGGGAATTTGCCGGACTGGTATCCAATGATCTGGAGATAATACGTACCAGGGCGTTTCCTTGCGGGCTTACCCGCAAGATGGGCATAGGAGACCTGGGAATAAGGGCTTTATGGTTCCATCTGCGGGAAGCGCGCAGGATATGCCGGGAACGTAAAATCGATCTTCTTTTTATTCCAGGCCCGCCTTGGCATACCTTTCTGGTGGGACCAAGGATTAAAAGGGAGTTCGGCATACCCTTCGTGATAGATTACATCGATCCTTGGGTTTCCTCCTGTGGCGAGGATGGGCGTTTCTGGGCCAAGGATTATTGGTTCCGCCGTATGGCCATGAAACTGGAACCTGCCGTGGCCGGGAGTGTTGATCATGTCGTGGCCGTCTCCGACGGTACAAGCGATGGTGTCAGGGAGAGGTACCCTTGCATGTCATCGGACATGTTTACCGGCATACCGTATGGCGGAGAACAGGGGGATTTCGATTTTATTAGAGCAAATCCCGCCGATAATCCCTTCTTCAGCATGGGTGACGCTAATTTTAATTTCGTTTATATCGGCGCCATGCTGCCTAAGGCGTATGATACTCTCAGGGCTCTTTTCATGGCGGTGAAGAGTATATGCGTGGATTATCCTCAGCTTTACTCGAAGATGCGCCTGCACTTTATCGGCACCACTTATGCCGCCGACCCACGGGCCGGACTGGTGGAGCCTGTGGCCAAGGAGATGGGCCTGCAGGATATAGTCGTAGAGCGTCCCAAAAGGGTGCCCTATATGACCGCCAATACAGTGCTTACCCAGGCCAATTGCATCCTTGGTCTGGGAACCACGGAAACTCACTATACGGCTTCCAAGATCTATCCGTGCATCCTGGCGGAGAGGCCGCTTATAGCCATATATCATGCACTCAGCAGCGTTACCGATGTCATGAGGGAAACAAACGCCGGAGAACTGATTACCTATACAACCGAAGCTCCGGTTGATACACGGGTATCGTTGATAAGAGATGCTTTGCTTAAGGTAATGGACCCCGGATATGTCAAGCCTGTAGTCAACTGGCAGGGCTATGAGAGGTATTCGGCACGCAGCATGACCGAAAAACTGGCAGAGGTCTTTGATAATGTGGTCCGGACAGCGGTAGTCGTAAACGGCAAGATCTGATATGGATAATAATATTATTCGCAAAAAAATGCCCGAATTGGACAGCATACGCGGCATCGCCGTGCTGATGGTTTTACTTTATCATGGCTTATTTTGGTCATTTCCTGTCGAGCGGGCGTCCGGGATAACAAGAGCGTTGCTGCTCCTGTCTCAACCCGGCTGGCTTGGGGTGCAGTTATTCTTTGTCCTTTCAGGTTTTCTTATTACCGGTATATTGCTGGATACAAGGCATAGAGTTGACTATTATCGTCGGTTCTATATCAGGAGGGTGCTGCGTATACTGCCGGCCTACATTGCGCTTCTGTTATTGCTGGCGACTACCGGCATAGCCGGAACGCCGTTCCTTGCCCTGAGTACTGTCTTTCTTGCTAACGTAACTACGCTGTTCGGTGTTCCACTGCAGTACGGCCCGTTATGGTCATTGGCGGTTGAGGAGCATTTTTATATAGGCTGGCCGGCTTTGGTGCGGAATCTCTCTGACAAGGGAGTGTTGATTACCGCGCTATTTATTTGCATTATCGTACCTGTATTACGGGCTGTCGCCTTTCAACATGGAATGGTGGAACAGCTCTATTATTACACATGGTTTACTGTGGATGGACTGGCGATGGGAGCCATTACAGCCGTTCTGTTAAGGTATACGGCTGTAACACGCCGAACAGTGGCCTGGGGGGCCGGCGTATTAATCCTGCTGAGCACCGCAGCGGTAATTATCGGTTATAATCATGGTATAATGACCCGTACCCGTCTGCTGGGGGCGTCGTTGCAGTGCACGGTTCTTTGTATGCTTTTTATAGGGTTACTGGTAGTTACGCTTTTGGTTGGATCATCGCCGTTCAGTAAGCTAGTCTGCCGACCGGTGCTGAAGTTCTTCGGCGATATCAGCTATGGTCTGTATCTTGTGCATATGCTGGCGTTTCGACTCTTTGACAGGTATTTCGACGGTATGCCGTTCTTTGCGGATGGAGGACCGGTTCGCCTGGAAGCGGTTCTTATCAGGCTTGCTGTTGCCGGTGGAGCCGCCGTAGCCGTGGCTGCTTTATCCAGAAGGTATTTTGAAGAGTATTTTCTTAAATTAAAAACTGTCTGGACCGATGGTCGCGTTGGAAAAGAGGTAGGACGGAAAGCTGTAAAGGAGATCGCCTGACGGTCTGTTCCTTGATGTATGACTAGTTATAAGTATAAAATAGCTTCGGTTATAAGCCATCCCATACAGTATAACTCGCCGATATTTCGGGGAGTGGCAGCGCATCATCGCTTTGACCTGACGGTGTTTTTTGCCTCTGACCATGGCGTTTCAAGCAGGTTGGATCCGGAATTCGGAAAGGCCTTTGCCTGGGATGTCCCTTTGCTTGAAGGTTATCGGCATATACTCTTGAAGAACAGCAGTCAGGGTATGGATATCAACGACTGGAGACTCGATGGCCCGGAGTTAAAAGGCTATTACCATCGTGAGAAGTTTGATGCAGTGCTGGTTAACGGATGGGATAAAAAGCTTTACTGGCAAGCTATATTCTGGGCGAAGAGGATGGGAATACCGGTTATAATGCGGGGCGATTCTAACCTGAAGCAGAACAGACCCTGGTAGATAAATGCTGCCAAGGCATTGGCATTCAGGCCTTTCTTCTCTCAGATAGATGCCTTTCTGGCGGTTGGACGGTATAACAGGGAGCTTTACAGTTACTTCGGCGTAAAGGATGCAAGGATTTTCAATGCACCACATTGTGTCGACAATGATTTTTTCATTGCAAAAGCAAAAGAGGTCAGAGGAAAGGCCGCAGAACTCAGGGCTGAGTTCGGGATAGCACCGGGGAATATTGTTATTCTGTTCGTCGGTAAACTCACTGCCAACAAACGGCCTCAGGATCTGCTTGAGGCGGTATCGAAATCGCGTTACCGTGATATACTCCATGTGCTCATGGTAGGGGATGGTCCTTACCGGGACAACTGCCTGAAGATGGCCGCCGCACACGGATTATCCAACCTCCACATGATGGGCTTCAGAAACCAGAGCGAACTGCCGTTTTTTTATGCTGCGGGAGATGTGCTGGTGTTACCTTCCGAACATGAAACATGGGGCTTAGTTATCAATGAGGCCATGGCCTGTGGATTGCCTGTTATTGCCTCTAGTGGCTGCGGGGCTGTTCCCGATATGGTGGTTAACGGTAAAACGGGCTTTAGCTATCAGGTAGGTGATATCGATGTCTTGGTCGAATTAATGAATAGAGTAGCGTGCAGGCCGGAAGTGTTAAACGAAATGAGGCCGCATGTTCTGTCACACATAAAGAAATTCAGTATAGACCGAACCGTTGAAGCGCTAACGGAGTGTATGGATTATGTTGAAGCGCATAGGAATCCGGCACGATTGAACAGGGGGTAACGGTGATCTGTTGTGAGTGAGCTATTACAGGAAATTACCGCCAAGGTGAGTGTTGCGGAAAATAGCGTACCTATGGAAACTGCCAGGGAAGACAGCAGGCTTGTCATACTGGATGGTATCCGGGGGCTTGCAGCTCTTACGGTAGTAATGCACCATTTAAGCCGGCACCTGTATGCATGGCATGATAACACATGGACGTTTTCCCTGATAGCACTTATTGATTACGCGTGGCGTTTTATGCTTTTTATGGCTGATACTTATGTATGGCCATCCGTACAGGTCTTCTTTTTACTAAGCGGTTTTGTAATTCATTTTAAGTATGTAAAGAAGCTGGCAGAAGGTGGCAAGCCCGGATTTTCCCATATAGGGTTTATTGTTAACAGATTCAGAAAACTTTATCCTATGCTTATTGCTGCTGTTATCCTAACTTTTGTTTGCGATTGGGCTGCATCGGGTCTGATCAGCAAATCAGGTGCTGTTCCTCCCGCCTCGCCCGAGATTAACGCCATTCTTTCCCACGCAAACCTGCATATAAGGTCTCTCTTAGGAACCCTTGCTTTCCTGCAACCATTCTTTATGGACCCGTACGGTTCGAATTACGCTTTATGGTTTCTGGGCTACATGGGATGGTACTATATTCTTTACCCGGTTTATTTTATATTATCTTCCAGATACGGCGGATATGCGGCATTCTCCGTTTCGCTGGCAGTTGCTGTAGTGTCTATGGCATTTATCCGTGGTACAGGCTTTGCTCTTTATCCTGTCTTAGGGTGCTGGTGGCAGTGGTGCCTGGGAGCCTTTCTGGCTGAGATATACACAGGAAGGTGTATAAGAAACAGCTCCCGTATCTTTTCTCGGGTGCCTTACGAGATATTGCCCATTCTGTTGATCGCGGCGGCAGTAATAAACTGGCGATATTTCTACCATTTCGCCGTCTTGGGAGATCTGCTGTGGTACCCGCTGTTAGGCTTTGTTATACTGGTAATCCTTCTCTCAAGGCGTAAGCTGCCCACAGGAATTGGTAACGCATCTGTCTTTTTCACAAGAATAGGTGATTATTCTTTTCCGCTCTATGTATCCCATATTCCTGTTGTTGTTCTTTTATCCGTTGCCATATATAACCAGCGGGGCGGATTGAACGGTCTTGGATTACTTCCTTCGCTGGCCGGATTACTGATATCCTTAATCATTGCTTATGTAGTAAATCTTGCTGTAAAAGGGTGGATTAGATGTTTTTTGCGTTGACTGTAGGTCGCTTATATAGCAAGCCCCCGGCTGAAAAAGGTTCCACAAACAGGAAGGTAGTCTCAGTTTATATTCTTGCTTGCCTTATCATAATTGCAGGTTTATGGTATATGGCACCGCCGTATATATCTCTTGTCAATAAGTTACTGGCTACTTTGGTAGCGGTTATGATGTTCTACCCGTTCTACAGGTGGTTCGGGATGGGAGAAACGGGGTTCCCATTCTTTGAACTCCTCTGTCTTCACTACTTTGCCATCTTTGTGCCGCCTGTCTTCTTTGACAGCATCATCTTCAGAGGCATAAAATGGGTAAACATAGAGGATGGGTTAGTAATTAATGTCCTGTTATTGATTACTATTGGATCGGCTTTTTTTCTATTCGGTTCCTATGGAAGCTTTTTTTTGAAATGTAATGTGCTTCCCCCCTTCGAAATCAACAG
>JAQVUQ010000203.1 GCA_028699365.1 bacterium
ATTCATCTGCAAACAGGATCGTCGTGACGGACCTGTCCCATTCAGTTATGATATACAGCTTTCCTTTACTCGTCTTATATGATGCCAGGATCCTCTCGCCTACCTTCAAAGCCTCTTCATTCAGATCTATATCCTCCTGGCATAGATCTCCCCAATCCTGAACGAGATATCTAAAGAATGCATCTTGAACCTCAAGCCCAAACTTAGGACTTTCTTCTATCCCAGCAGCAATACCAGCTGTCATATACAATTGACCTAACTGCATATCGTCACCCCCAGACTTTTGCGACTATAATATCTCGATGAGATGTCTTCCGTAAAGGCAAAGCAGGTGGGTACAATCGGCTGAAAAAGACCAAACCCCCTTTTGATTTATGCTCTAAGCATAACGAAAGGAGGTTTTTTTATGATCATTATTAGAAATTACCGGCTTGATTATGACAGTGGGAGAGGTCTTTACATTGTCCATAGCAATCAAGCACCAATGTGTCCGGACTGCGGGGAGCTGCTTTCCGGATATGATTCAAGACGCCGGCGCGTGATAGGAAGTGACGGCAAAGCTTATTACTTCCGGCTGCGCCGTCTTAGGTGTTCATCATGCGGCCATCTCCATCTGGAGATCCCGGATATTATCGCACCTGGGAAGCACTACTCGGCCGAAGTGATCCGGCAGGCCCGCTCCGGCAGAGATGAAGCATGCCCGGCAGATGACTCGACGATCCGGCGCTGGAAGAAAAAATAACCCACCCGGTTTGCCTGTACCCACCTGACTTGCCGCTGTATTCTTTACCTATCATCTAACAGAAGGAGGGATTGTTATAAAAAGTGCTTTTATTGTAGCCGCTGCCTGTCTTTTAACGGCCGGTGTAGTTCTGGGAGCTATTGCATTTGGTATCAACCTAAAAGATAGCAGCGGCAGCTCCGTATCATCCGATACTATTTCGGACGCTGCGGCCGTCTCCGCTGAAACCGGACCGGATGTGCTCATGGATCCGGCACAGGTAAGTCCAGAAGAAATGACAGAGTCTAATCAGGCTGCCAATTCTTCCGGCAATATTATTATCCCTGGCTTTGCGCAGCTCACATTCAAAGCAGGAGCCAAAGAACAAAACGTGCAGCTTTATAATCCGAAAGACAACAACTGCTATTTCATAATTTCTATTCTGCTGGCCGATAACACAGAGCTCTTTCAATCTGAATTATTAGCCCCAGGATCTTCATTGACTAAGATTAAACTATCAAAGACTCCTAAGCCAGGAATTTATGATGCCGTACTGCGCTATTCTTGCTTTGATATGGAAACGCTGAAAGGCTTGAATGGCGCAAATACTAAATTTATTTTGGAGGTAGTAGAATGAGAAAACGAATATTCGCTTTTGCTTTAGCTATCTGCCTGCTATGTGGAACTATCCCAATGTCGGCATATGCTGCTTCTTCAACGGGATCAACAACTGTCTATTATACTGTGGATTCATCCTATGAGGTAGTAATTCCATCAACAATTAACCTTAACGAGGAAGATGGATTTCAATTCAGTGCTACAAGTTGTGTTCTGCCATCTGGGAAAGTATTATATGTCGCTGTTGATAGTGCAAAAACTTACACAGATGGCGGAGTCAACTTCCATCTTTTCAATGATAAGGGCACTGAAGACGAGAGTAGGATCTCTTGCCTGCTTCGAGTTTCATCCTCAGAGGAAGATAGTAGTTATACAGACGTTAGCGGGACAGTAGGGGCAAGCCAGATTGTTGCTGTATTTGGGGATGGAAATTTAAATCCCATACTTAGAGGATACATGCGCTTCGCCTTGTCGGCATCGAATGCGCCAGCAGGTACATATACAGGACAAATTTATTTTAACATCTATCTTGATGATGCCTCCCATTACACAGAGAATAGCTAAATGTTGTTTCGCCATGATTAAAATAAGACTATCCGTCCTCCTGGGTGAGCGCCGGATGACACAGGCGGATCTCGCCAGGATCACGAAGATAAGACCCTCGACAATAAATGAGCTTTACCATGAGCTGACTGACAGGATCAACCTGGAGCACCTTGATCTGATATGTGAGGCCCTGGACTGTGAGCTGCAGGATCTCATTGTAAGAGTGCCGAACCAAATACCGAAGATAGAAATGAACCGATCCGGCCATCGAAAGAGCACAGAATAGAAAGCTGCCAAACAAAGATTAAAGCACCGGCATTTTGGTACCGGTGCTTTTCTCATATCTTTGTGCCATCGGGAAATTCGAATGATGCCGGGATATAGATAGCGCCGAGGGCAGCAGCCATCTTCTCCAATTCTTCATCAGTAAACGTATCCCGTTTTATTTTCTGATTGAAGTTTGACGGCGACATTCCTATAGCGCGGGCAAGAGCTGCTTGGCTGATGCCCATATAAGCCAGTGCCATATTTATTTTTTGCTCCATTTTCATACGCATACCTCCTAACCTGTTTTCAAGTATACCATTCAAGAAAACTGTTGTCAATTTATTGCTAAATGATATATAGCGTTTAAGTAACAATATTCAGCAAACAATTAACATTTTACTTGACAACATTTAGCGAATACTGTATATTGTAGCTATAAAACAGTAAGGAGGCGCGAAAAATGTCAAGTTACAAAATCTATCTTACGAAATCTAGCGAAGTCGCTCATCTTCTGGCCCGGGCCCGTGGCGAGTTCAAGACAGAAGATCTTATCGGCGTAAGCGTCGGTGCTGCCGGCAACGATGCAAAAATCCCGGCAATCTACCACGGTCAAAGATACTTCTACTGTGCAGTTGAGTATGAAAGCAAGGATTACATTGATGCCCCGGCTTATGAGCTGATCATCTGCTAAGGGTAAAGAGAGAAAGGAGTAAATCATGAAAACTATTACACTGACAGGTGAACAGGCAAACCTCCTGGCAATTTATATTACAATGACCACAAACTATCGTAAAAGAGAAACTGAAGCCTGCCGGGAGCTGGGCGAGGAAAAGAATGATGAAGGGATGCTGCGATATCCGAACATGGCAGCAAATGCCAACTGGTGGGAGAAAGCTAATACCAGGCTTGAAGAGATCAAGGAAATCATTGATAAGGCTCCATACAGCGATGAACGACTTTTCCCACTTATGCCTTAAGGGCTAGGCCAGCACGGAGAATGCCCGTGCCCCGGAGCAATCCGGGCCGCTCAACCTGGACCATACCAGGAATATGATTGGAGGTAATGAAATGGCAGAAATTAAGTATGAAATCAAAGAGAGCCTGGGTGTTCTGTCAGAGAACGCGAAGGGATGGACCAAGGAACTTAACCTGGTTAGCTGGAATGACCGCGAGCCCAAGTATGACCTGCGTGACTGGAACGAAACCCATGAGAAGATGGGCAAGGGGTTAACCCTCACGAAGGACGAGCTTCTCAAGCTGCGGGAGATCCTTAATGCCATACGATAAATAAAGCTGATAGAAAGGAGAGGGTAAACATGAACCAAAACGTAAAGATGCAAGAAAAGGTAATCCGTATTGACTATTCAGAAATGTATTCAGAGAATGAGGTAGCACAATTATTTAGCTGTCTCTCCACGGAGACCCAGGACGAGCTTCTCAGTGTAATGCGTGAGATGGTAGCCAAGAATAAGGATGCTCAGAATAAGTAAAAGAGGGAAAGCCGACTCGCAATTGATACGAGGCTCTAATTTCGTTTTAGAGCTTCGTATTTATTTGGGCATGTGTTTACACGTTAAGACAAAATAAAACTCTTTACAGCCTGTTGCAACTTCTTTAACGGACAATCATAGACTATGGATAGGGCCGCGTATATCAAATTGACTTCTTGTATATACTTAGGATATACTATAAACAAAAGGAGGGATCAGCATGTACACCACTATTCAGAAATGGGGCAATAGCCAAGGGATCAGATTACCAAAGCAACTCCTGGAAGCTTTAGATCTCCGCGAGAGTGACAGAGTTGAGATAGACCGTCAGCAGGATGCTATTATCATCCGTAAAGCCGGCATGAGACACAGGACATTGGAGGAACGTCTGGCCGGATTCAAAGGACCTTATGAATTCTCCGAATGGGATACCGGAGCTCCTGTCGGAAATGAGGTGTTGTAATGGCTTATATTCCGCAGCAAGGTGATATTATCTATTTGGACTTTGACCCACAGTCCGGTCATGAGCAGAAGGGTCGCCGGCCGGCCATGGTGATAAGCAACAATGCATTCAATGCATTAAGCCGCGGTGCCCTGGTCTGCCCGATCACAAATACCAATCGAGGCATACCGCTTCACGTCCAGCTGGATACACGGACAAAGACAACCGGCGTTATCATGTGTGACCAGGTGAAGGCCCTCGACATGCAGAGCAGAAATGCAGCCTTTATCGAAAAGGCACCTGAGGATCTGGTAGCTGAAGCCGTGGATATAGTTATCGCCATGGTTGAAATATTATAAAGCGTAAAAAAAGAGCCCGTTGGTGACATACAATCATCAGCGGGCTTTTTTATTATCGTATTAGGAGCAGGATCATCATGTCGCATCGTTCTTTTCCTCCTGCTTAAAAAGAATGAATGCCAGTCTCATTCCAAGCTGCTGCCCCATTCGATGTACTCTCAGCAGTCTTTCTGCAAAGCTTACAAGAGACTTGTCTTTATACATATCGTCCACGCCTTGCATAATACCGAAGAGATATGCTAATACTACCTTTTTCTCAATATCATCCGGAAAGCTCTTCAGGTACTGTTTTAATAATGCCTCAGCTTCCTTGATTTCTTCCGGGGTTATCATACCCATTAATGTTTCATAACCTAAGCTTTCCAGGAGGGGCTTCTGTTCGTTTAACGAGATAACGTTTCCTGCTCTGACCCTGTGATCAGGATTATTTTTATTCATTTGATCATCTCCGATCTATAAAAGGTGGATGCAGACACACCAACCCGGAAGTATTCCCGAAATGCCGCATTTAATGGCATGCCTGCATCCTATATGAAGGAGGTCTCCTATGGCAACAAAGGAGTTAACTAGTGTATTATCAATCAACTGATTACTGGTAAGGATATACAGTTTGAGGGGGAAAGCGAAACCGCTTTCTACGTATACAATTGACAACACTTTTACATTCTAGGGCGGCACACCCGCCATTTGCCTCACCATCAACTTACTTAATGTCACTATATCACCTCGCTATCTGTGTTTATTTACTCTATCTGCGGTTATATAAATGCCCGCCTTGATTTGTCTCTTGCTTCATCATCCATGACTTCTAAAATGTATTCTTTGAGATTGTTATCTCTTCTCTGTAGCATCGTTTCGAGCTCGGGAACGCTGCCCACGCTGGCACCGGTAAAATCATAGTTGATATTGAAAACAGGACTTGCAGCACCACCGATTATTCCTGCATTGCTTGGAATTGCAGATACTGAATCTATAGCCCTGGTACCGGCGCTGGCCGCGTTAGCCATCGCTTTAATGACTTCCGGCTCCATAGAGGACACACCACCGATAAAGCCGCTCATAGCATATTCGCCACGGAGCTCCAAGACCTTA
>JAQVUQ010000204.1 GCA_028699365.1 bacterium
TAGCCTTCTTGCAAGTCGTATCGCTGACCTTATACATCATCTTCAGTTGACTCAACGATGGTATACTGTCTCCCACGGCTATAGCTCCGGAGTTTATCAGGCCGATAATTATCTCCTTGAGTTGGATGTACTTAGGAATATGAGAGCTGCCATCGATTTTTCCGGAGACTGACCTGGCGATCATATTGTTATCCCCTTCGTGGACTGTTGGTCTTTTGACACAAAGTTTAGCATGTGGAAGTCCGACTGTCAATACGGCGACTTCTCTTATGTAAAACAATGCCCCGCCTCCTGGAAGCGTATTTCCGAAGGCGGGGCATAAGAATCATTGTGCAATCAAAGCCGGCTGTTATATCCGGTTGAACATATCATCCATCATGGAACTGAAAGGCACTGCGCCCTTATCGGTTATTTCATACCCCGTCTCGATCCTGGCGCCGTTGAACTCAGGATGACCGAAGTAGCTGACGTCTACACAGACGGTCATGCCGGGCTGGAGGACATCGTCGCTGCCCGGGCCGAAGAAGGGGGATTCGGCCTCATGCAGGCCGATGGTGTGGACAAAGGGACAAACCAGATATTTGGTGAAACCGACCTTCTCAAAATAGGCTCTGGCCGGAGCGTCGATTTCACGCCCTGTTTTGCCAGGAACAAGCTGCTCTCTGGTAAGAGCAAAGGCCTCTTTGAGATACTTTATACAGTCGCTCTGCCTGGGAGTGGGCTGTCCCGTCACCGGCAGCAGATCGCCGACAACGCCGGCATAGCCGCTGATCTTGGGAGCCAGGCCGATCATGACCAGTTCGCCCGCTTCCAGCTTTTTGGAACTGGCTGTGGGGACCACGGCATTGGATCGCCGGCCACTGCCGACGATGGCGCTGAAGCCAAAGCCGCTGGCGCCGCGGCTGCGGGCGGCGTATTCCCCGGCTGCAGCTACCTCTATCTCGGTAGCGCCGGGAGCAACAGCCTTTTTCATGGCTTCATAACAGTGATCCGCCAGTTTGAAGGCCTCTCTTATGTGATTGATCTCCCAGGGGGATTTTATATAGCGCAGTTCAACGTAGGCCTGGGTAATATCCACCAGTTCCACGCCTTTGAAGCCCTCGGTGATCTGGCTGTAGCACTCGGCCGGCATGCGTCCGGCTCCTACCAGGCCTACCCGCGCTATCTTGCCCAGACGCCCGGACAATTCCGAAAAGAGCGCCGGAAAATCGATGATAACGGCGTTGGGATACTCTTCATCGGGAACCATGAAAACCGGGAAGTTCCTGGTTTCGGTGATGGCGCTGTCCAGCTTGGCAAACGGTTCGCTCTCCGGACCGCCCAGTATCATGGGCTCGCCCTCCGCCGGAACAAGGACGGCTCCGCTCTCGAACTGCGGGCACCAGCCGGTAAGATACCAGCCGTTGCCGATATTGAATTCATCGTAATAAACAAGGACTGCATCCAGTTTGTGGACCTTCATAATCGCCCTGAGCCGGCTCAGCCTGACATCTCTCTCTTCTCTTATTAAATAACCCATCTCAATTTTCCTCCCTTTGGCGCCCTTCGGGCGCAGTTGTTAGTTGTTGGTTGTTTGGTTGTTGGTTTCGGGATTCCCATGCATGCCTTGCTTGGGCTCCTGCCTTCCGTCTTCTGTCTTCTGTCTTCTGTCTTCTGTCTTCTGTCTTCCGTCTTCCGTCTTTCATGGTGATCCACCAGACGAATGCCGGATCACTAATTCGGGGAATATTCCCACCCGGGTAAAGGCTTCGTCGCCGACGGAGCCGTCTTCAAGCTCCAGCAAACGTTTTACGGCCATACGGCCCATCCTGGACCTGTCCACGGTAACGGTTGTCAGCGGAGGGTTGACGGCTTCTCCCAGCGCCAGACCATCGAAACCCACAACCGATACATCCTCCGGTACTTTGAAAGCTCTCTCCTGCAGCGCCCTTATGGCTCCACAGGCCATTTCATCGTTGGAGAAAACGGCATCAAAAGAGAGGCCGCGATCCAGTGCCTGAATCGTAGCGGCACAACCGCCGTCGATATGGAAATCGGCCGCAACCGTTAATCCCGGATCGAAGCCCAGACCGTATTCACCCAGAGCCCGGCGGTATCCGCTGAGCATATCCTCGGTAAAATAATGACCCTCATTTCCATGAATCAGCAGCACCCTTCTTCTGCCCAAATCCAGCAGGTGCTTGACGGCCAAATAGCTGCCATGAGCGTTATCGCAGTATACCGAGTTATAAGGACGGGATATGCCCGGACCGCCGGGATTATCTATCAGCACCAGGTTGATAAATCTCTCCAGCAGAGCGCTGATGTGCTCATTGGGAACATCGCCTACCACCAGGATGCCCCGGCTGTCGCCGCTCTTGAGCATGTTATAGTATTTGAGAAACTCCTCATACTCATCGCCTATGATGCCGAAGGAGCATTCGCAGTTCCGGCTGAACAGCTCCTGCTGCACGCTCAGGATTATTTCGCTGAAAAAGGGGTCTTTAAAGGAAAAATCCTTTCTGAAGAGAACGTAGTAGCGCTTTTTGTCGCCGGCAGCGTCGCCATAGGCGGGAGGGAAATAGTTCAGCCGGGATGCAGCCTGCAGCACCATCTGGCGTGTGGCTTCCGATACTTTGGGATCATCCCGCAGTACGCGGCTGACCGTCATCCTGCTGACGCCGCATAACTCCGCAACTTCACTCAAACCGGGCTTTTTAGCGTCTTCCGCCATAAACGACGACATCTCCCTCTACGCATGATGTATCTGTAACTATTTTAACACTGATTTGTGTTACAGTAAAGCGCAACGGGATGCTATGTATTCTCCCAATACTATGGAATACATCGTCAGGTTATTGCCTAAATCACCGGCTGCATATATACTTAATAAAGTGCCTTTAAAAAGTTTTTTGAACTGCACTCAAAAAGCATACCAGGAGGAATAACAGTGGATAAAGTGCGTTTAGGTATTATCGGAGCAGGCGTCATGGGATCGGCCCATGCAAAGTACGTATTGGACGGCAGCATATCCCGCTGTGAATTGGCGGCGGTGGCCGATTTCAATCCGGCCAATCTGGAGAAGTTTGATGGCCTGAAGCGCTTTACCGACAGTCATGAGATGATAACCTCCGGAGAGGTGGCTGCGGTCCTTATAGCCACCCCTCACTACTTCCATACCGAAGCCGGCATAGACGCTTTGGAGAACGGATTGCACGTGCTGGTGGAGAAGCCCATCTCCGTGCACAAGGCTGATGCCGAAAGACTGATAGCCGCCCATACCAATAAGGATCTGGTCTTTGCCGCCATGTTCTGTGTGCGGACCGTGCCGCAATACAAGAAGATCAAGCAGTTGATAGACAATAACGAACTGGGCAAAATCGAGAGGGTCAACTGGATAGTCACCAACTGGTTCAGGCCGGAAGCGTATTACCGCAGCAGCGCCTGGAGAGCCACCTGGAAGGGCGAGGGCGGTGGTGTGCTGCTCAATCAGTGCCCTCATCAACTGGATCTGCTGCAATGGATGTGCGGCATGCCGAGCAGCATACAGGCCTTCTGCGATCTGGGCGTCTATCACGATATCGAGGTGGAGGACAGGGTCACCGCCTTCCTGCGCTACCCCAACGGTGCTACCGGACTGTTTGTAACCAGTACCGGTGAAGCTCCCGGCACCAACCGCCTGGAGATAGCAGGAGAGATGGGCAAGCTGGTCTTTGAAAATGACGAACTGACCTTTGCCCGCAATGAAGTTTCGGCCAGGGTCTTCTGCGATACCACCGACAATGCGTTTGGCCTTCCCGAGGTATGGAATGCGCAAATACCGGTCAGCGGCAAGGCCGGAGTGCATGCAGAGATAACGCAGAACTTCGTGGATGCCATCCTGGACGGCACACCGCTTATAGCTCCGGCGGAAGAAGGCATAAAGTCCATCGAACTGGCCAACGCCATGCTCTATTCCTCTTTGAAGAATACGGCCGTGGAACTGCCGCTGGATGGGGCAGCCTTTGCCGCAGAGCTGCAGAGGCTGATAGATACCTCGACACATCAGAAAGCTACTGCATAGACCGAGCACCGGCTATTGCAGCAGACAGTTTGCCGAATAACAAATAATCCCTGAGCCGTCTACATATGCAGGCGGCTCCTCTTTTGCATATACGGCAGAGATTGTGCATCGAAACGTTCTCATGACAAAGGAAAAGCTCGTTCTTCCGGGAAAACGCCCGGAGATAGACCAGGTAATCCTGCTGGTCATAGACGGCATGGATACCATCAACTTCACCCTGGGCAAGGCGGAGGTCATGAGCGGCCTGCACGGCCGCGCCGCCGTAGGCATAGCCCGGACCGAGATCATCGGGGCCGGCACCACCATTACGCCCACGGCCCACGGCATGATGGGCGCCGGACGCAACGTCACCGCTGATCGTCCGGGACCGGATACCGACGGCAGACCCTATACTTACGACGGCACCATAGCCGTAACGGTGGGCGATGTGGCCAGGGCCAACGGCTTTGTCACCGGAGCCGTCGGCAAGGACGAGGTAGCTATAGCCCTTGGCGGAACCGGCAATCTTGACATTTCACGGCTGCAAAAAGAAGGCATAGATTCCACTGACGAAGTACAGCTTATCATTGAGGTCAGGCAGGTACTGTCGCAATTTGAGAAAGGCATCCTGGCCGTAAACTTCAACGCCGTGGATATCGCCGGTCACCATCGCAACGTGCTGGGAGTCATCAAAGCTATAGAACGGGCCGACAGATTAGTGCAGCAGCTTATCGAGGCCGTAGATCCGGAACGCAATCTGCTGATAATCGCCGCTGACCACGGCACCGATCCGATAACCGGCAACCACAATACGTCGCCCACCCCGCTTAGCCTGATAACCGGGGCCATAAGCGGCCGGCACAACCTGGGCATTGCCCATAATATGGAAATAGCTCCCACCATTCTGGGAGCCCTGGGCCTTGTCAGGCCGGAAGGCATGCTGGGTCGCGATCTGCTGGACCTGGCACTGAGCGGGCGCATACCGCGAACAAACTATGATCCTCGCTTTTACGAGGAGTACCATGACTGAGACAGACCTGAACTGGCCCCGGGACCGGACATTATGCATCCCCTGGCATACTTAAAGCCCGGTCCCGAAATACTATATTTTACACCTGCCTCAGGCCTGCCGCCGTTTCTCCGGCCTCCGGCAGCCGCAGCCTGAAAGGCATTGTCAGACGCAGTACGTCCTCCATTCCAAAGATGCCCCTGCGCTTGTAGATAAAACGAGCTGCGGTTATGGCTCCGTCGGCAAAGGCTTCTCTGGAGAACGATTCATGAGATATCGTTATCTTATCGTTGTTATTGAGAAACATGACCTCATGGCTGCCTACTACGCCTCCGCCTCTTACCGAGTGCATTCCTATTTCTCCCTTGGAACGGCTTTTTCTTCCCCCTCTGCCGTACTGCAGCTTCATTCCCTCATCTCTGGCATCACTGACGGCCGTCGCTATCTTCAGAGCCGTACCCGAAGGCGCATCCTCTTTACGGCTGTGGTGTGTCTCTA
>JAQVUQ010000004.1 GCA_028699365.1 bacterium
GCGCTCGCCGTCGATACCGTTTCCAACCGGACGGTAACGGTCGGGAAGCAGGAATTCATTACCTCCCGGAGCTTTACCCTGCCATTGGATATAGGCTCTTTAGCGCCGGGAAGATACAGGCTTGATGTCATTCTGGCCAAAAAAGATATCAAGGATACCCCTGTGGCCGGTTACTCGGTAGAATTCTCCAAAGGGCTGAAAGCGGTGGCTGGAGGTGCCGGAGTCGCAAGTGTATACTTCTGGCTGGAATGCGAGGAGTTCGAGGGCAATTGGAATATGCAGACCAATATCAAAGGTTATTCCGGCTCGGGATTCCGTTGTGCTGCAAACAAGCGGGCTCTGATCCAGCCTGATCCGATTTGGCGTCAAGCAAACATTCCTGCTGAGGGTCAATACAATTTATGGGTGCGTGCGCGTCGCGAATCCATCGGGAGTAGAAGAAATATCCATTGTGATCGTCGCATCCAGGCGGCCGTGGATGAAAAGCGTCTGGCTGTCACCCATGAGTCTTCAGGCGCGGAAGCGAAATATACCTGGGAAATCGCCGGCGAAGTTCAGCTTACAGCCGGTTCCCATAAGATATCCATATACGATGCCGGCACAGGGTATGAGAGCGTTGATGCAGTCCTGCTGACCAACGATCTGATGTTCTCTCCGATGGATCAACTGGAGATCGAATTAGACCAGCCGTTCTACGCCCCCGAGAAGGCAGCCAACATAACTTTCAACATAGCCGATAAGAAAAGGGATCTGCAGGGGCTTGCTCTGATGGTGGATCTGGTCAAAGAGGCTTCGGATGAAGCGCCGATAGTGGTGGCGCAGCTTAGGGAACTTCCCGGCTATTCGGTGCCTGTCTCCTTCCCGGTCACCGATATCAGGACAGGAACGTATATCCTCAGAGGACGTTTGCATGATAAACTTGGCAGGCAGCTTTATGTAGCTGCGAAAACCTTTCAACGATTCGACGATCTGAAGCTGGGAGGACCCATTCCTCAATTCCGGAAGGAGATGTTCCGGGATAATCGCCTGCTTGTCGACGGGAAACCTTTCTTCCCCATCGGTCTCTGGGGCCCGGGCTGGGGGGGAAGTCTAGTCGAGATCGGCAATCTGGCAAAGCACGGCATCAACGCCGTCTGGACCACACCCTCTCCTGAAGTAATTAATGGACTATACCAAAAAGGCTGTTATTCCGTAGTTAGTGTGAGCCATTATGTGAGGGGTAACGTGGCGGATTTCGAGAGATACAAGGCTGATCTCCATAATCTTAAAAATTGCCCTGGGTTGCTCGGCTACTATGTTGACGAGCCGAGCGTCATCGCTTACAAAGTCCGCACCGCTCAGATGCTTTATGCCCTGACGAAGGAATACGATCCCACACATCCTGTCTGGTTGAACTTCACTTCCGGTGATCGGAACATCCCGCCGTATCTGGATAGCTGCGACATTCCCGGTGCGGATCCTTACCCGATAAGAACTCCGGGAATAATTGCGGATCTTGAGCTTGTGAGCCGAACAACTGATAAAATGCTGGCATACAATCATAGCTACAAGCCTGTGTGGATGCTTATTCAAGCTTTTGGATACCGGTCTGCGCCTGAGCCGACGCCGGAAGAATTGCGCTGTATGACCTATTTGGCAGTAACACACAAAGCTTCCGGTATTTTCTGGTTTATGTGGCGAACGGATGATGGCACGGGTTTGCACCAGTCGGACAAATTACGGCAGGCAATTTTACAAATGGCTTCCGAGTTGCGGACTTTGAGTCCGATTTTGCTCTCTACCGAAGCTGTTCCCAGTATAAAAGTGCTGCAACCTGAAGAGAATGCACATCTCCTGCTCAAATCATACAAGGGTTGTCTATATCTGATTGTAGTAAACGGAAAGCGTGATAGTTTACAATTGAAGTTGGTGATCGATAAGGGAGAGAAATATAAAACTGCAAAATTGCTGCTCGGCGAAGGAGAGGTGCCTATTAAGGGTGGTACCCTCAGTATGGAATTACCCCCCTTGGAAGTACGTATTTATTCACTGAAGTGAGTTACCGGGGTTAACTCTGAGATCTACTCCAGGTTAACGAGGCTGCGTTCGTGATATTAATTGGTGCAGGAGTTCATGTTCGATGAGTATCGGCATGATGGGTGGAGATATTGAAATCAAACCGGAGGGCATTGGAGGAATAAGATGAGGATTTGTGGGGGCGGCAAAGCCGAGGCCAGAATAGCGGTCATGCCGGGTACAGGTGAAATCGGACGTTTTGCGGCGGACGAGTTGCAGAAGTATGTCCGGAAAATGAGCGGTGTGGAACTGCCTGTCAAAGCGGGCGAGAATCTGGAAGTGACAGGCGATATTTTACTTTGCTATGGTAAGGACGCCGACAGATGGTGCGAGGGCAAGGCTGTTTCCGGCTGTAAAGAGGACAGCTATGCCATCAGGGTAACGGATGACCGTCTTTATCTCCTCGGTCAGAACGAGCGGGGTTTGCTTTATGCCGTCTACGTTTTCTTGGAGGACGAACTGGGAGTAGGTTTTCTGGCGCCGGGAGATGAAAACGAGTGGGTGCCGAGACGAAGGGTGATTACTGTTAAGCCTTCCTATCATCTGGCGGAGCCGGCCATGAGACTGCGGGGCTTTAGCTGCAGTCTTATTGATGAAGTTGATTGGATGGCCAAGAACAAGATGAATTATGTTCTGGTTGATGAAAATACAAGCGGTGAGTTGATCGAAGAGGCGAAAAAGCGGCGGATGATGTTATACTTTTCCGGCCATTCCTTCTATCGCTGGCTGCCTCCGGCAGAGTATTGGGAGACGCATCCGGAATACTATTCGCTCTTGAACGGAGAAAGAGTTTGTAATTATCAGCAGGGCGAACACATGGGACATCAGCAGATCTGTGTGAGCAATCCCGATGTAATCGGCATCGTTTCACAAAACATCATTCGTTTTATTGAGGAGTATCCGGAGAATGATTTCTATACCCTCTGGCCTAACGATGCAGAGGCCTGGTGCGAGTGCGAAAACTGCCGTGCGCTTGATGGTGGGGAGGTAAATCCTCTTAACGGCAATCAGAGCAACGCCGGTTCATATGTCTACTTTGCCAATCGGGTTGCCGAGCGAGTGGCTGTGGTTCATCCGGAGAAGAAGCTCAATATCATCGCCTACAGGAGTACGCTGGTTCCGCCTTCCGACCCGACGGTCTTCCTGCACCCTAATATTGTGCTGGAGGTTGCCTACTGGGGGCGTCCCTGCGATCACCCGGTAGGGCAATCCATCACCGAGGAAGAGATCGCGAGAAGGATGCGTAGGGCGGAGATCGGGTCGGAGGAGTTCGATACATGGAAGAGACGTTACCTTGTCTATGGTGAATTCCTGCAGAGGTGGGGCGAGATTGCCAAAGGAGATCTCTTGATCTTCGACTATATGATGGCCTCGCAGTCTACTCTTTCTCTGCCCTATCCCATGTTTGGAACCGTCCAGGAAGACCATAAATTCTACCGGGAAATCGGTGTGGCCGGTTGCTACATGCAGGCCCACAAGAATAATTGCACCGCTTACGGCCTTAATTACTGGATGGGTGCCAAGGCTTACTGGGGTGGGCCGCAGGATGTAGATAAATGTCTTAATGAGTTCTGCGAGAAACGTTTCGGGGCGGGGGCGGTGCCGGTAAAGACCTATTTTCAGGTGCTGGAAAGATCGTTTCGTTCACAGACATGCGGGTTTTCTCCCTTCACGGTTTCGAGAATTTTGCGGCCTGAGGTGGTAGACAAATGCCGGAAAGCTCTGGAAGCCGCCGCATCTTTGGTGCACAGGAATCCCCAAAAGGAATGGTTGGCCAGGACAAGACTTCATTTTGAATATGCTTACAAGACTAAACTATATTACGATGCCTGCCGCCTGATTATATATCAGATCCATGAAGGGAATGAGGCTGAGTCGATGCGGTCGCTTATGGACGCATACCTGAAAACCAGGGAGCTTTACGATCAGGTAATGGAGCTGAGAGGGTGCGATATATTAAGTGCCTACAGGGTTGTACTGCATTCTCTGATCAAGCAGGAGGGTAAGCGTCATGGTGATGTGCCTCTTGCTTCCGTTGAGGCGGCGGAGAAGGTGACGGAATACCTCTGGCCGCGGCTCTATGACATACAAGGCTGGTAAACAATCAGAAGGAGATGACTGACATGAAAGTAAAAGCGCATATCTTGAACAAGCTGGAGTTTAAAAAGGATCTTTCCAGGTATCGTTTTCCCGATTATATAGGCGATGCTGATATCTATCAGAACTATTTCTGTATCACCTGTTTACTCTATAATCCGCTGGATAACCTTATTTATTGCGGTTTGACTGCCTTCAATAACGATATCCTTTACTCCTTCGATCCTGAAAACGGCCGCTTCCAAAGCTGCGGCTATCAGAACTTGGCGGAAAGATACGAGGTGAAGATTCACCATTCTCTGGAATTGGATGCAGACGGTACTATCTATGGGGCTACTGCCTGTCTGCACGACATAGACGAATACCTCGATGCTCCCGGGGGCAGGATATTCAGATTAGATCCGGGGTCTGGAAAAATAGAAACACTGGGTATACCTGTTTCTCACAACTATATTCAGATGATTAATCTGGATAAGAAAAGAAGAATTATCTATGGTACTACCTATCCGATCCCCAAAGTTTTTCGGTATGACCTGGAATCAGGGAAAACGAAGGATCTGGGAGTAATCAATTGTTATCCCGAGCATTTGGCTCTTGACGATAAGGGAGGGTTCTGGGGAAGCTGGTGGGACACTTTCAGAAAGAGGCTGAAATTATTCCGCTACGATCCCGATGAAGATAACATGGAACACTTCGATTTCGGGATACCGGCTACACCGGTTATCTCACCCTATTACGGCAAGCCGTACGATAATGAGATAGACAAGATGATCAACGGTGGAGACGGCTATCTTTACGCAGGTACGGAGTTGGGGATGCTTTACAGAATAGATCCTGTAAGTAAAGAGACTAAGTATCTGGGAAAGCCCTGCGTAGACCTGCGCTTGCCCGGCTTGGTGGTCGGTAGGGATGGGCTGATCTACGGTGCCGGCGGAGATAACGGTCGAGCGGAATTGTTTGCCTATGATCGGGCGCAGGAAAAGTTCCATAATCTGGGACGCCTTTATGATAAGGATCTGGATGAATACTGTTATCGGCCCCACGGCATCTGCATGGATAATAGTGGAAGGATATATGTTGCCGAGACCGATACTCCGAGGAGATCATCTTATCTTTGGGAATGCAGGATAGATATTTGAAGGGACGATAAACTATGGCGATAAGATATGGTTTGTCAGGTGGTCTCAATGCCGGACAAATGGAAGAAATCCGATCTATCTTTCCTGTTGGAGAAAGATAAGCGAACGGAACTTGACAGAAGCTACAGAGCGGCACAAAAGGAGTTGGCATAGAATGACTTCCAGAGAAAGAGTGAGGATTCTTATACAGGGAGGATTGCCGGATAGAGCACCGTTCTTTGACTTGCTAAGGAATGATGCGGTTATTGAGTATTACGGTGGAGAGAAGCTTACTTCCGAGAACGCAGAAAGAGTAGTTTTTCACGCTGCCGACAGTGTCTTGGACGCTACCCGGCCGCGCATTGCTCTTCCCTGGAGAGAAGGTGTCGAAGTGCTCCCCGACGGCAGAAAATTAACCAGGAGACGTTGGACTGAGTGGATCGAACCAAAGAGATTTGCTTCTACAGATGCTTATGCTGAGGAACTGAGAGCCAGAACCGGGCAATCATGGGACTGGACCGAGACAGATGAAGACGCCTTGCAGAAAAGTTTGCAGGAACAGCGGCGCTGGAGAGAAATGATGGGAGATGTTTTTCTCTTCGGTAGAATCAATGAAGTGCGTATCGATGGTATTTTCAACGAAGTAGGTCTGGAGGAGTTTTCCTATCTGTTGGCCGATGATCCGGGGGCAGTAGAGGAATGCCTGGAGTATCAAACCGTTAAAGCGCTGCAGTTTATCGACCGTGTTCCTGCCGATGAGCCTCTTGAAGCGGTGTTTTTAGCTTCCGATATCGCTTTTAAGAATAGATTGATCTTTCCTCCATCTCTGCTGAGACAGATATTTTTCCCCCGGCTTGGAATGGTGATATCCGCTTGCCATAAGAGGGGCTGGAAAGTAGCCTATCATTCTGATGGGAATCTAATGGAAGTTCTGGATGATTTGATGGAAAGCGGCATAGACATGTTAAATCCAATTGAAAGATTGGCCGGCATGGAGCCGAAGGTGGTTCACGAAAGATACCCGGATCTGGTTTTGCTTGGAGGCATAGATGTCAGCCAGCTACTCCCTTACGGTAGCCCGGATGAGGTAAGATCGGAAGTGATTAAAGTAATCGAGGATACGGAGGGGAAAGTTATGGTTGGCTCTACTACGGAGTTGCACAACGAAGTACCCTTAAGAAATGTCATTGCTCTTGTCGAGACGCTATGTTCCTATAGATATTAATCTAGTGTAAATAAAGCATTCGTGCTGTGAGGAGCCGGTTATGATCGATTGTAAGGATGGTAACGTGAAAAAATTGAATATTGCATACATCGGGGGCGGATCAAGAGGCTGGGCCTGGAGATTGATGAAGGATCTTGCTCTGGAGGAGCGTATTTCCGGAACCGTGAAATTGTATGATATCGATTCTCAGGCGGCCGGAGATAACGAGGCCATTGGCAACGGTTTGTCGTTACGTACCGGCATTAAATCGGCTTGGAGATACGAAGCGGTGGAAACGTTAAAAGAGGCTCTGGCGGGGGCTGATTTTGTCATTATCTCCATATTGCCCGGCACATTCAAAGAGATGCATTCTGATATGCACGAGCCGGAGAGGTATGGAATCTATCAGTCTGTAGGCGATACGACCGGGCCGGGTGGATTGGTAAGGGCGTTACGGACTATTCCCATGTTTGTTGAAATAGGAGAGAGCATCAGCAGGTATGCTCCTGATGCCTGGGTCATTAATTATACCAATCCCATGGCGTTATGTATACGCACACTTTATACCGTTTTCCCTTCCATAAAGGCTTTCGGGTGCTGCCATGAAGTATTCGGGACTCAGTGTTTGCTGGCAGCGGTAATGGAGGATATGGGAATTGCTGCCAGGATAGGTAGAGAGGATATCAAGGTTAACGTTTTAGGGCTGAATCATTTTACCTGGTTTGACAGCGCCACATATCAGAGTGTGGACTTATTTCCGTATTACCGGGAGTTTGTTGATAAGTATTACGATACCGGCTATAAAAACAGATCGGGCGGGGATTGGAGAAATAATCCTCTTGGAAGCGTTCACCGTGTCCAATTCGATTTGTTTAGAAGATATGGTCTTATTGCTGCTGCCAACGATAGGCACTTAGCTGAATTTGTACCTGCATGGTACCTGAAGGATATCGAAACCATCCGGTCCTGGAAGTTCAACCTGACTTCGGTAGCCTGGCGAATAGAGGATATGGAGAAGCGGAAAGAAACGAGTGGAAAACTGCTTGCCGGCAAAGAAGAGATTGAGATGGACCATTCCGGTGAAGAGGGGGTCAGGCAGATCTGCGCCTTACTGGGGTTAGAAGAGTTTGTTACGAATGTAAATTTACCTAATTGGGGCCAAATAAGAAATCTACCCGATGAAGTGGTTGTAGAATCTAATGCTGTTTTTAATGGCAATGGTATAAAGCCGGTGTTTGCCGGCGCATTGCCGGAGAGCATAAACGCATTGGTTTCTCGTGTAGTCTATAATTATGAAACCATTTTGAAAGCAGCGTTGTCCAAGGATAAGCAATTGGCCTTCAGTGCTTTTGTCAATGATCCTCTTGTGAATATAGGCTTCAGAGAAGCTGCCGATTTATTCGACAAAATGCTGAAGAATACCGGGGAATACTTGCCTGGTTGGAGAATATAGAGTTCTTGGCCGGTGCCAAAACGGGTGAGAAGCCGGATTGGAAGAGGTTCAGGAGGTTGCCGTAATGCGTGTGCCAGGAGAAGCTTGTGAAATTCTTGTCAGGGAAAGTCCGGATTGGTGGAGATAGCGGCTACCTTCTACCCGTGGCCGATATTTTACCGCACTACCGATTTCAAGACCAACGAATACCGTGATATGGAGGACAAGATTTCAAGCTCTTGATCATGGTGGAGGTACCCAGCACTGTCATCAGGATGGATGATTTCATTGACTGCGGCATAGACGGCGTTTCCATCGGCAGCAACGATCTGACTCAACTCGTGCTGAGCATAGACCGGGACGCCGCAAGCTGGCAGCCGAGTTCGATGAGATGAACGAAGTCGTGCTGCAGGTCATGCATGCGGTGGTGGATGTCTGCCGCAGTCGGGGCGTGACATCGTCCATCTGCGGCCAGGCGTAGTCTGAAATCGAAGGTGCCTTCATTTAAGCTTGGCCATTTGATATGGGGGGCCTTTCTCGAACAAATGAAAGAATTGCAAAACGCAAATGTTCAGTTGTGATATTGCTATAGTGTAGTTTGCTTTACGGAACGCAATGCCATAACTCAAGAATATTATGAGCGAGGTATGTCAATGGCTGAGTTGAAAGATATAGTCTGGGTTCGGCTGGAGGAAATAGCCGCCGGTGTTGTAAGTCGCAGTGTAAACCTGGATGGCTGGGAAGTGCGAACGGCCGATTATCTTAAGCCAGGGGCCTACGAATATCGTGACGGTCAATGGGGGCTCCTTAATATCGGTGATATCTGGGGCAGGCAGGGACAGACCGTTTTTATGAAACGACGAATAACCGTGCCGCCGGAATGGAAAGGGCAGAGAATAGGCTTGGAACTTCTGACTGGCGGTGAAGGCTTGCTGTCGATCAACGGGGAACCGTTCCACGGCGTGGATGACAATCGCGGCTATATCCTGCTGGCGGCAGCGGCTAGGGGAGATGAGCAGTATGACTGCCTGATAGAGCTAAAGCCCGGCGGCTATTTGGAATACACCGTGCAGGAAGCCCGTAAACCGTATATACTCTCTTCAGCCCGCCTGCTTGCCGTTGATGAGGAGATGGAGCGTCTCTGGTATGATTTCAAAGTCATCCATGAGGCGGCCGCAGCTCAGCCGGACCGGTTGCTGCAGGAAAGAATTCTCCTGTCCATGAAAGAGTCGCTCCACGGAGTGGATTTCAGGGACAGGAGCGTGCCCTCCTTCAAGGATGATCTCAGGCAGGCAGCAGATACTTTAAAAGAGGAACTGTCAAGGATATCTTTTGGTGATAGCTCCGGAAAAGTATTCTTTTCCGGTCATTCTCACATAGATGTAGCCTGGCTGTGGCCGCTTAAAGAGACGGCCCGGAAGGTAGGCCGGACCTACTCCACTGTCATGGCCCTGATGGATGAGTATCAGGATTATCATTTTGTCTGTAGCCAGGTGCCGCTCTTTCTCTATCTCAAGGAGAACTTTCCTACCGTTTATGCCAAAGTGAAACAACGTATAGAAGAAGGACGTTTTGAACCGGTGGGGGGCACTTGGGTAGAGAACGATTGCAATCTGATATCCGGGGAATCGCTGGTGCGCCAATGTCTTTACGCACAACGCTTCTTCAAGGAAGAGTTCGGGGTGGACGTCAGAGTGGGCTGGCTGCCTGATGTCTTCGGTTTCTCCTGGGCCATGCCGCAGATATACAGGAAGAGCGGCCTGGATTATTTCATGACCTCCAAGATAAGCTGGAACGATACCAACCGTTTCCCCTACAATACCTTCTGGTGGCAGGGTATAGACGGCACCCGTATCTTTACCCAACTGATACACGGCACCTATAACGCTGCTGTTAAGCCTGAAGAGATATGCAGACTCTGGGACAGCTACAATTCTAAGACGAAGTGTCCCGAGTTCATCTCCTCCTACGGTTACGGAGACGGGGGCGGTGGCCCTACCCGGGAGATGTTGGAGTATTTGCCGCGCCTGACAGATATTCCAGGACTGCCTAAGGCAAGGACAGGGCGGGTGCATGATCACTTTGATCGCATAGCAGGTGAAACAAAAGACTTGCCGGTATGGAATGACGAGCTTTACCTGGAGTTGCACCGGGGAACGTATACCAGCCAGGCCTGGAATAAACGTTTCAACCGCAAGAGTGAATTGCTCTACCGGGAAGCGGAGATGTATGGCAGTGTGGCCGCTTTCCTGGGTCGCAAAGCTTGCTATCCGGCAGAAGAACTGAGGAATGGCTGGCAGACTATTCTGCTAAACCAATTTCACGATATAATTCCCGGTTCCTCAATAAACGAGGTCTACATCGATTCCAGGATGCAGTATGAGAGTATTATAGGAGCCGGAGAACGGCTTCGCCGGGAGGCGCAGGAGAGTATAGCTGCCGGCCTGGATACCCAGGGAGAGGGAACGCCTGTTGTTGTCTTTAACTCACTTTCCTGGGAGAGAAGTGGAGTCGTTAACGTCGAGGTCGATTTATCCGGCAACAAGAAAGTATTGGATGCTGATGGAGCGGAAGTTCCTAGTCAGATGTCGCAAGGCAGGCTGATATTCATGGCAGATCGTCTTCCCTCTTGCGGCTGTGCTGTCTATCATCTGGTAGAAGACAGCGGTACGGCTACCAGCCCGTTTACCGTAGATGGTGGCAGGATAAGCACTCCGTTTTATGATATGGAAATAGCGTCTGATGGTACTGTTACTTGCCTTTACGATCGTACGGCCGCTAGAGAAGTTTTGCCTGAGAACACCAGGGCCAATCTGCTGCAGATATTTGAGGACAAGCCTTCCAACTGGGAGGCCTGGGATATAGAGTTGCAGTATCAGGACAAAGCATGGGAGTTCATTGCGGCCAAACCGATACAGACGATAGAGAACGGTCCGGTAAGGCTGGTTCTAAGACAGGAACTGAAATACGGTAATTCAAGCATTGAACAGGACATCATTCTTTATGCCCACAGTCCAAGGGTAGATTTCGTCAACAGAGCAGACTGGCAGGAGCGGAAGACCCTTCTTAAGGTAGCTTTCCCGGTGGAGGTGCACAGTCCAAAGGCTACGTACGAGATAGCTTACGGGGCTATAGAAAGGCCTACCCATTGGAACACCGGCAGGGACAAAGCTCGCTTTGAGGTCTCCGGTCATCGATGGGCAGACCTCTCTGAGGCCGGCTATGGTGTCAGCTTGCTTAACGACAGCAAATACGGTTGGGATATCAAAGACAACATCATCCGCTTGTCGCTGTTGCGGTCTCCGGAGGACCCGGATCCTGCTGCCGATAGAGGCAAGCATACCTTTACTTATGCGTTGTTACCGCATGTAGGCGACTGGAGAAACAGCACACTGCAGGCAGCTCATGAACTGAATTCACCTTTGACGGCACTGGTGACTGACAAGCATGTTGGTACAAGTGGTAAATCTCGCTCCTTCTTTAAGGTCAGCCGTCCGGGCATTGTTGTGGATGCCGTCAAGCAGGCTGAAGACGGAAAGGACATTATTGTCAGACTCTACGAGGCTTATGGCTCCAGAGGACCGGTTGTGCTGGCGCTGGATAGAGACATAGCCAATGCCTGTGAATGTGATCTGCTGGAACGCTGTACAGGGGCGGCAGACTGTAACGGTAGAGAGATACGTTTGAATATAAAGCCTTTTGAAATAAGGACATTCAGAGTGGAAATGGAAAAACGGTGATAATCACATAATGTAAATCCCGGGTTGGGATGCTTGCTAAAGTGGGAGAAGACGATATGCTTAATCAATATGAAATTATCAAGAATACACCGGTGTGTGTGAATCCGGTTTCGGTTCATCCTCAGGAGCGGCGAATGAAACTGGCAGCGGAGTTCGATGAAATGGACGAAGCCGCGCTGCAGGCCATGCATGCGGTGGTGGATGTCTGCCGGAGGCGGGGCGTGACCTCTTCCATCTGCGGTCAGGCGCCCTCATTCTACCCCGAACTGGTGGAGATGCTGGTCGATTGGGGCATAACAAGCATCTCCATCAACCCCGATACAGTGGACAGAACCAGGAGGATGATCGCCGCCTCGGAAGCCAGACTGCTGCTGGAGAGCGCGCTGGAACGGCAGGATTGATTCCCGGGATTGTCGAATAGGACAGTAGCCGGTAAGATATCCGGCAACAATCCCATATTCAAGGAGGTAAGTGGTTATGTGGGGAAGGCAAAGTTCCAGGATGGCAGGGCTTTTGTCAGGAGTGCTGCTGTCAGGTATGTTGTTGTTGCTGCCTGTTACGGCAGCTATGGCAGCCGTACAGGTGGAAGTGAACGGTCAGGCGCTCTCTTCCGATGTCCCGCCTGCCAAAATCGGCGGCCGGATAATGGTGCCACTGCGGGGTATTTTTGAAGCGCTTGGAGCAAAGGTTGACTGGAACGCCGCTTCCAGGACCATCATTGCCAACAGGGATACTACCAATGTACAACTGATCATCGGGAATCCGCGGGCGACTGTAAGCGGCAAAACCGTAGTGCTGGATACTCCGGCCATGATCATCCGCGGGGCCACTATGGTGCCGGTGCGTTTTGTCAGCGAGGCAATGGGGGCCGAGGTCAAGTGGATAGATACCACTCAAACAGTATCCATTACGACCGATAAAAAGTATGCCGCGTCGTCTTTTACCGTACCAAACGGTACGGTGATCCCGGTCAAGCTGGACAAGACCATCAGTTCTGCCGTCAACAACGTGGGTGATGTGGTGAGCGCCACCGTTAGCTCAATAAAGGAAGGCGATGCGGAGTTTCCTCTGGGAACGCATCTGACCGGCGTTGTTCAGGCAGTACAGCGCAAAGCCATCGGGCAGCCCGGCATGGTGGACGTGGCCTTTACCGAGGCAAAGTTGCCGGACGGACGGACGGTTAAGATAGCCGGTTCAATTGTCTCGCTTGATGCCGCCTCCGTCACCAAATCGTCGGATGGGCGTCTGACAGCCGTTGATAAAACCGGTTCCGAGCGCCTGAAGTTTATAGCCATCGGCGCCGGGGCCGGCCTGCTTATCGGCAAGCTGACCAAGAGTAATACGACAACCAGCGGTTTGCTGGGTGCTGCGGCCGGGTATCTTTACAGCGAAATCAATAAGACGCAAGCCGCGGATGTGACGGTGGCTGCAGGTACCGCTTTCGGTGTGAGACTTGACAATGCGTTGACATATAACGCCGGGTTGGTCTTTGTGGATGCCCGGATGAACTATCTGCGCAGTGCGTCAACCTCCGCCAAGACGACGCTTTAGCTGAGACTCTATGTCGGAGCATAAATTGTAATGTGCCTGGGAGAGGATATGTGCGAGGAAGAACGGCTGTGAGCAATGCCGGATCAAAAATCCTGGAGATAGATCGCCGTCTGGTGGAGATGTACGGGCCCAAGCCCTGGTCGCCGCGTTACAATCCGCTGGACGAGTTCGTCTATACTATCCTTTCCCAGAATACTACTGATGTTAACAGCCTGCGAGCCTTCGAACGTCTGCGGCAGAAGTTCCCCCGCTGGGATGATCTGATCGATGCCCCATTGCCGGAAATAGAGGAGCCCATCTCCGTCGGCGGCCTGTCTGAAGTCAAGGCCGTCTGGATCAGAGATGCTCTGAAGAGGATTAAAGAAGAACACGGAAAACTCTCCCTTGATTTCATCTGCACCATGGACCTGCAGGAGGCCTGGGATTATCTGATATCCTTCAAGGGTGTGGGCGCCAAAACCGCCGCCATCGTGCTGCTCTTCTCCTGCGGCCGTCCGGCTTTTCCCGTAGACACGCACGTCTACCGGGTGAGTTGGCGTCTTGGCCTGGTGGAGCAGAAGGGCGGCCCGGAGAGGGCGCACCGCCTGCTGCAGGAGATGATCCCCACGGAACTCTACTACCAGATGCATATCAACACGGTTCTGCACGGCCGACAGACCTGCCGGGCCCGGAATCCTCTCTGCTCCAAATGCCTGCTGCGCGACCTTTGCTGGTATTACCTGGAGGTCTTGCATGGGGAAGCCGGCAGCAGGTATTGATAAAGCGCACTTTAAGATACCGGGAAGGGTAGTGGATACAAGTAAATACTGATCTAAATCTCTTGGAGAGAGCGGGCGCCGTATTGTTCGTGTAGATATAACATACATGCGAACTGTTGACTCTTAACTAAATCCATGTTATATAACTTATATGAGCAATACATTATGGGAATCCGTATTAGGCGCTTTGCGGGCCGACATAGTAGATACGCATATGAGGGTTGGAGATCGTTTCCCATCCCGTGATGAGATATGCTCTCGTTTTAACGTCAGTACCATAACTGCCAAAAGGGCGATTGACGAGCTTGAGGCCGAAGGCTGGGTTAAGAAATATAAATACAGAGGAACTTTTATAGCCCGGAACGTTGTTCCTGTTTCCGTAAGCCTTATTCTCGATTGTTTGGGCCATACCAATATGCCGAATGAAATTAATAATGCTCTTTCATCTTTTCCACGTCTTATGGGTATAGTCAACGAGTTTCAACGCGCTGCTGAGAGAATCGGTGTAGATCTGCAAGTTTTAACTCGAATGTATGGTGCTGAAATGTCAGGGCAGAATCTTATCCTTTTGCAGGGTGAGGATATTTCCAGGGAAGACCTGCAACCTATACGCCGTCAAAACAATATAGTGCTTACCCATATGGTAGAGAGCAAGGAGTGTGCAAGCACCGTTCGCATTGACATGAAAAAGGGTGCCAAGCTGGTGGTTAAGCATCTTGTTTCTCTGGGACATAAACGCATCGGACTTGTCTTGGCAAGAGTAACCGATGTTTGGCAGATAGCCAGGCTCACAGGCTATGAAGAGGTGTTAAAGCGCAACGGCATAGCTTTTGAGTGGCGGTTGGTAAGGGAAACGATAAATCTGGGTATGGCAGATATACGTAATGTCATGGACCGATTAATGTGGCTGGATCAACCGCCTACGGCCATCTTTGCCGGCAATGACGAGATAGCTTTGACTATCATGCAGTACTGCCGTGAAAAGGGTATAGATGTTCCGGGAAAACTCTCGGTTATAGGTTTTGACAACAACAGTGAAGCTAGCATAATGTCCCCCGGATTGACCACAATAGATAACCGGCTGGATCTGATGGCGGAGGAGAGCCTGCGCATCATAGTGGAAGCTGATGGCGGACATAAGGAGATACAGGATGTGGTTATACCGCCGGAGCTTGTCATAAGAGAGAGCACGGCTCCGCCGGCTATATGATCTTTGGTATAAGGATTCAGTGGTCTTAACGCCGTGATTCAAAGGGCATTAAAGTAAACAAAAGGAGGAATTGAATCATGATCAGTATAAAGAGAAAGGGTTTCACACTCATCGAACTTTTGGTCGTCATTGCCATCATCGCGATATTGGCAAGCATCCTTTTCCCGGTCTTCGGCAAGGCCAGGGAGAAGGCCAGGAGCGCTACTTGTCAGAGTAACCTGAAGCAGATAGGCTTGGCCATAAGCATGTATGTGGAGGACTATGACGAGCATCTCTTTGCCGGGAAATACGTAATCACCAGCAGCGGCATGGCCTTGTTCATGACGCAGAAGATTTTCAAGAACAAAAAAGCTCCGGGAAGGCAGGTTCACGAACTGTTTGTCTGTCCTTCTGCTGATGAGGTAAGAGATGATCCGAATGCCGGAAGATATGGAAATTACGGTTGGAACATTTTTGTCTGGGGACGTTCGGGAGCTACAGGCGGCAGTATGAAAAGGGCTTACGATCAGGGCTTGACCATGGCCGATATAATCTACCCTTCACAGTTGATGTATGTGACACATACCAACAATGGATTATTGGATACAATCAACGGAGCAACTTATGCAAGCAAAAACATGTATTGGCATACTGACGGGGTAAACGCGCTCTTTGCAGACGGACATGTATCATGGTTATCAAGAGACAATCTATTGATGGGCAAGGCGGGAACTAAGCCTGCAGAGTTCGGCAAACTATGGATACCTGACGGGTTGACCTATGCCGGCTGGTATTCCCCCGAGACCAGATAAGAGCGACTGAGCCCTCCTTGCTGCTGCTACGATGGATAGCAAATATAACTGATGGGGAGCGATCTGATGAAAAAGTGGCTACTGTCGGTGTTTATGCTTCTTCTGGCGCAGTCTCCGGCGCAAGCGGGGCAGGCGGAGGAGACCAAGTGGTGGCAATACTCCTATGAAGGCAACGTTCTGCCGGATCAGTCCGATCCTAAATGGGTGTTGACGGAGCCTCGGGTCAAGGCCGGCATGTCTCTGTCCAATACGGTCAGCGATGGGATCCTGACCATGTCGTATCAGGGAAACGAGGTGCTCAATCACTACAGGGTTGCCTACCTGGGAAGTCCTATATGGATCACCAATTAACAGGAGGAAATTACAATGAACAGTATCAAGAATATTTTGCCGGCATGGCTGGTGATCACCGTTTTCATCTGCACTTTAAGCACCGGCACAGCCCGGGCGCAGGACAGCGGAGCGGATGACGGCGTGCAGCGTGCCAGGCATCTGTTCGATAACTGGGATCGCTGGCCGGCTATAGCCGTGCCGCAGACGGATAACCCGCCGCAGATAGACGGCAAGGTAGGAGACGCAGAGTGGCGCAAGGCCGGTATGTTTACCGGTCTGATCTCCTATCAGGGCCATGCAATGCAGGTAATGCCGTCGCAGATATACCTGACGTATACCAAAGATGCCCTGTATATCGCCTACAAGTTCACCCGGCAAAAGGATGCCGTATTCAAGCGCGGCTCAACAGGACCTGTGCTTTCACCCAGGATCGTCAATAAAGAGGACGGGGTGGAGATGTCGCTGTCTATGGATACCGCTTCAGCCGCCCTGCTCAATATATACGGCAATTCCTCCAGCGGTTACAGCAGCACAGCTGTTATTAAAGGCAGTTACCGCAGTTGCTCGGAGTCGGAGTATCAGTATGAATATGAATCCAGCCTCAATGGCCGGGGATTCGAAGGGGAAATAAGAATCCCGGTAGAAGAGCTGACTAAGTTTCTGACGGATAACAAGTTGTCATTGACACCTCTGGCCCCCGGCAACGTATGGCGGTTCAATCCCATGCGCAGCGATATATTCCCCAAAGAGATTGCCGACTGGTCGCTGATGTGGGGAACGTTTTACGATCCTGACCGGGCGGGCAAGCTGATGCTCCAGGACGGCGCCAGGGCGGTGAGAGTAGAGACGCTCGGATCACTGAGCGAAGAGAATATAGGAGTCAGCGGCACGGTCGATAACGGCGGCAAAGCTGCCATGAACTGCGAGCTGGAGTATGAGATCTACCAGTCCACTCTGGATGTAGTCAAGAACAAGATCGATCTTATAGGAGCCTGGGATATCATCAATCGGTATAAAAAGGAAGGGCCCAACCTGTCCGGATTAGCTCAGCAGGAGCAGATGGGAGAGGTAGGCTGGCTGGGAAAGATAGGCAAAGCCTATAAGCTGGTCAAACAGGACCGAGTAACATTTAAAGTGGAAGCGGGCCAATCCAAGGCGTTTATGGCGGCGTATGCCGCCAGGAAGGGCCAGTTTGTCATAGCCTACCGCATAAAAGAAGACGGCAAAGCGGTGCTTGCGTCTCAGGTCATGCCCTATGAAAAGAAAGCCGGCCTGGATTTGACGGTCAGCAAGAGGTTCCTGACCGTCGGTGGTATAGTTGTTTCCGCCGATATACAGGGACTGCAGGGAGTAAAAGCAGGCGACAGGCTGGACTTTGCCGTAAAAGAAGCCGGCAAGGATAAAGTCCTCAAATCATGGAGCCGGATTGTGGAAAAAGTCGATGACCCCCTTACCGAATCGGTCGTTATGTCGGATATGCCGGAAGGCAATTACAGGCTTGAAGCCAAAGCCACATCATCAGACGGCACCGTGCTGGCTAAAGAGAGCGTAGATTTCAATAAGCCGTCCAACCCTTCATGGTGGAAGAACAGGATAGGGTATACCGAGCAGGTGCCCGCACCCTGGACACCGGTAAAAGCAAGTCTTAAGAAGACGGAAGTATGGGGCAGATCCATAGAGTGGGGCAAAGGACAGTTCTTCCCCGAGAAGATCACCAGCCGGGGACAGGAACTGCTGGCGGCACCTATATCTATGGACCTGAGCGCAGGCGGCAAGAAGCTGAATTGGAAGAGAGTATCCTTCAAGTTAGTAAAGTCCACGCCCAGGGAAGCGGTATATGAAGGCAAATACAGAAGCGGCAATACCAGTCTGACGCTAAAGAGCACTATAGCCTATGACGGGCTGATCAGATTCGACGCCACCATATCCGGCAAGGATAAGGCGGACAGCCTTACCTTCCGTATGCCCATGAGCAAGGAAGCCGCCGCCTATTATGCGGGAAAATGCTTCGGCACCGGAATTACCACCCACGACGTCAATCATAAGGCCGGCAAGGTGGAGGAGTATAAGCAGGCAGTGCCTGCAGAGTGGCTGCCGTTTACCAGCCTGTTCTGGCTGGGCAACGGAGACGTGGGCGTGCAATGGATATGCGAGGAAGACAAGTATTGGAGCAACAAGTCCAGGGATAAGGTTATGAGACTGGTGCCGGAAGCGGATAAGGTAACGCTGGAAGTCGGCTTTATCGATCAGCCCACCTCACTGGAGAAGCCCAGGACCATAACCTTTGCCTTGATGCCCGCTCCGGTAAAGGATATAGGCCCCTACCTGGATTACAACCTCAATACCGCCTTCGGGGTTCGGGCTGCCGGACCTGAAAGAATCAATGTGAAGAGATACGAGGAATATCTGGAATGGGCTAAAAAGAGCGGGCTGACTCATTTATTGTTCGGAGGCTTTGGAGCACCTTTCCATGCCGATGTCTGGGTCAGGGGCCATAACCGCAATAACTTCAAGGAAACGGTGGATATTGCCCACAAGCACGGCATAAAGCTGTTCTACTACGGCTGCTGGGGCTACGATGTAAACGGTGATGAAGCAGCCGATTTCAAGGATGACATGGTAAAGCAGCCGTTATACATGTGCTTCCCGGACACCTACTGGTATAACCCGGAGGGCCCCTGGGTGGATTTCTATATGGCAGGGTTGCAGTCCAGTATGAACGAATACAAATATGATGGATTATATATCGACAGTATGGCAAACTCGCCTCTGATCTTTGATCCGGCAACTGATACGGGCTATGTGGATGAGGATGGAAAGCAGCACGGTAAATGGCCGCACTTTGCCTTGCGCCAATGGGCCGAACGGATGTATGTCTTCATGCATGTTACCGGCAGGAAGGATGGTATAGTTGTCCATCACGAGTCAGGCATACCGGATCTGGCGATAGTATCCTTTGCGGACATCCGTACCGGCGGGGAAGATGCCCCGGATAAGGATAATCTCAGAGAGTCTTTCCCTCTGGATTACTATATTTCCAAGAGCAACGAGCGCCAGTACGGCATACCGTTCCATACCCTGTTCTACAACTATTGGAACAGGTCCTTGAAAGAGAATCAGGCGCTCAGCGTAACTCTGCTCTTAGGACAAACTATAAACAGAAGTGCAGGTACTAATATATATAGACAGCCTTATGGATACGAACAGTTAGGTTATGAACCTGAGCGATCCGATTATGAATTGATGTCTACTCCGCATATAGCCATACTGAACCTCATGAAGAGCTTCGGCATACGCCAGGCAGAGTGGCTGCCGTACTGGAGGAACGGGGAGTATATCAAGCTGGAGCCCGGTCATCTCAAGTCCGGCATGTATCTCCATGAAGGCAGAAAAGCGCTGATAGTAGTATCAAACCTGAACAAGGAGCCGGTAAACGGAGCCGCGGTAACGCTCAATCTGGATAAAATGAAGTTTACAGGTAAGAGTATCAAGGTCACCGATGCTCTGTTGAAAACACCGGTATCCATAGAGAACGGCAGGATCAAGCTGGATATGGAAAGTGAGCGATACCGCCTGCTTCTAATAGAAGCGTCACCTTAGAAGATCTACCGTTACGGAAGTGACGGTTAGCTGAAGTAACGAGGAGGAAGGTAAAATGTCTACCGGACAAAATTACAAAGTAGCAGTAATAGGATTGAACATGGGACATGCCTGGGCCAGGGCTGCCTGCGATCTGCCCAACACTGAGTTAGTGCTGGCCTATGACAAATATTACAGCGAGAACAAGGAACTGGAGAAAGCATTCTATGAAGAGAAGAACATCAGACTGGCCGTATCGGAAGAAGAGGTATACCAGTCGGATGCGGATATCATAGTGGTAGCCACTCCCGATCACTTCCATACCGAGCAGAGCATCAAGGCCATGGCAGCGGGCAAGCATGTAGCTTGTGAAAAACCGCTGGCGCCGACGGTAGCGGAGTGCCGTAAGATTATAGCTGCGGTAAAGGAATACGACCGCTTCTTCATGACCGGTCAGGTGGGGCGCTACGCACCCGGCTTCCGTGCGGCCAAATTGCTGCTGGAGTCCGGCAGAATAGGAGAGCTGGTATACATAGAAAGCGAATATGCGCACGATTATTCACTGTGCCCCGGTTTCCATAACTGGCGCAGTGATCCCGCCATAAAGAGGCAGGGTTTCCTGGGCGGAGGCTGCCATGCCCTGGACCTGGTACGCTGGATGGCCGGAGACCCTCTGGAGGTATTCGCCTATATGAATCACAAACACTTACCGGACTGGCCCGCCCCCGATACAGGAGTGGCCGTTGCCAAGTTCCCCAATGATGTGATAGGCCGTGTTTTCGCTTCCATAGGGGTGAAGCGTCCATACACCATGAGGACAGTGTTGAACGGAACAAAAGGCACCATCATCTGCGACAATACCAGCCCATATATAGAGATCTGCGAAGAGCCGGTATATACCGCTTCCAAAAGTCTGGAGTTCTCCAGGATCCCGGTTATGATAGCCAATCATAACGTGCGGCACGAGTTGGAAGACTTCGTTTCCTATATCGATAAGAACGAACAATGCCCCACCGATGTCTACCAGGGAACCCGTACCGTAGCCTTTGCCGAGGCAGCCATCAATTCCGCTGCCACCGGAATGCCGATAAGTTGCGTCTGTGAATTCTGATCAAGGAGAGCTTGACTGATGAAAGTAGGATTTGCCTCTCAGGACATCACCCCCGCCATAGGCATGGAGAGAGCCGCCGATTATATGAAGACGTATATCGACGGCATAGCCACCCCATTATGCGTGCGGGCCGCTGTTTTTGATAGCGATAAGACCAGGATCGCCCTGGTGGGAGTTGACTGCTGTGTGATACTTAAGTCAGCAGTTCAAGCAGCCTTACAGAGAGCCGAAGAGATGTACGGCTTGAGGTTCGACTCATCGATCATAGCCGCGACCCATACCCATAGCGGAGCCGTGCTCTCTCCATTCTTCGACAACAGCCTGCTCGATGGCGCACCGGATGAATTGCGTGACTTTGTGCTCAAGCACAGCCCGCAACCGCACCCCCTTTACCTGGAATGGTGCATCAGCCGGATAGCCTCAGCACTGCAGATGGCCGATCGGAACAAAGAAGAGGCCCTGATCTCTACCGGTACAGGCATAGAGTCCGGCAGAACGTTCAACCGCAGGTTCATTGTCAAAGGCGGGCGCACGGTCACACATCCGGGGAAGATGCACCCGGATATTATCAAGCCGGCCGGACCTGTAGATCCCGCCGTGGGAGTCATCTCCGCCTGGCGGCCGGATGGGACCATGCTGGGCTGTATAGTGAATTACAGTTGTCATGCCACCTGTGACAGCGGTCTTAAAGCGCATGGAGATTGGCCGTATTAT
>JAQVUQ010000205.1 GCA_028699365.1 bacterium
AATTTTTATGATAGGCGGTTCTGTGGCATTACCCGATGCGTTCCCGGGTGCAATGCCGGGCTGACGCACTATCTTCCGTGGAGGCGGCGGGGTGACTTTATCAGGGTCTGTCCCCGGTCGAGGCCTGACCCCCGGCTTCGGTCCGTCAGGAGGTGTCCCTGCTTGAGGCCTGTTCCCCTGCCCGTCATCGGCGGTTACCCTGCCGGTGCGGTTGACGTCGGCGGCATGCGCCGTTCTGCCGTCAGCATGTTTGAAAGGATCGTTCACACCGCTCTGCACGGTGAAGGTCTTGCTCCTGTCGCTGCCCGGTATGGGAACCTGGTAGCTGCTTCCGTTCTTGCCGGCCTGCTGCCCGGGGGCAGGCTGTTTGCCCGGCCGCTGTTGAACAGACGCACGATTTCCGGACGCTCCGGTCCGGGGACCGATATATGTTTGATTGTCTTCCGGATTGTTGCCGGAAGAGCGTGTCAGGGCAACAATCGCCAGGACCACTACCACCAGCGCTGCGGATGCAAAGAGCCATTTACGGGATTTGAAAAACTCCGGCATATTTCAATACCTCCTTCTTATTGCGCTCTTCGAGCGCGGTTGTTGGTTGCTGGTTGTTAGTTGTTGGTTTCAGGATTCCCATGCAAGCCCTGCACGAGATCCTGTTCCCCAGACTCTAAATATATGACCAAAAAACCGTGAACCGTGAACTTTGAACCTGTGAACTTTTATACCCTTAAGACGTTACGGACTAACAACCGGTTCCGCTTGGCCGTCCGTATTCAACCGGCTCAGCCGGGACATCATCTCGCTCACCGGCAGGGAGTTGGGACACCGCGCCTCACAGACGCCGCAGGCTGCGCAGCGCGAGGCATTATAAGCCTCGCCCCAGGCGGCCGCTTCCCGGTAGCCCTTAACCGCACGCTCGCCCAGACGCAGAACATAACAGGCGTTATGAGACCTGAGAATACGGGGGATATCCAGACCCTGAGGACATGGGTTACAGTAGCCGCACCCGGTGCAGACACCGACACCGGCATCGGCGCCCATGCCTTTGAAGCGGCGCAGTACCTCTCCACGCTCAGCTCCTCCCCAGCGCGGCTGCGCAGCGGCGGCTGTGTTTTCCGCCACCTGGGCGGCAGAGGTCATGCCGCAGAGGGCGGAAGTCATACCCGGTGCGGAGAGAACAAAGCCAAGCGCCAGTTCCACCGGACTTTTAATGCCCATGTCACCGAAAACCGCCTCTACGGATTCCGCTTCACCCGACAACAGGCCGCCTGCCAGAGGATTCATGGCCAGCACGGCAATGCCGTGTTCCCCGGCCCAGCGCACCGCCTCTTCCCGGGTGCTGTCCAGCAGATGGTAAGGCAGGGTGATCATCTCGAAATCGCCCGTTTTCAGGAACTCTATAATGGTAGCCGAATCGGCATGGGTGGTTATGCCCAGATGATCGAACATCCCGGCAGCCCTGGCTCTGCGAGCCTCTTCCATCCAGCCTCCCGGCTTGTAAGCCTCCTTCACCTGCGCCATGTTATGGACCGTCCAGAGATGGTAGCAGTCAAAACGGTCCACCCCCAGGCGCTGTCGCGATTGCTCCATCACCTGGCGCAACTGGGCGGCACTGCGCACGCCGAACCCCTTATGCGGCCGGTACTCCTCCCCTATCTCCAGGCCGCCGTTACCCGGGCTGCACTTGGCGGCAATAAGCATGGCATCACGGCAACCGGCAAGGGCTTCTCCCACCCAGGCCTCGGAATTCTCCGTCTCAGACGTATGACAGTAAGCCGGAGAGCAATCCACGTAGCTGACCCCGGCTTTCAGGCAGGCGGCCACTGTTTCCAACGCGCTCTCCCGGTGAGGAAAACGCATACTGCCCAGAGTTACCGGTGACAGCATCTCCTTGATATCGCCCTTACACAACACCTGTACCACTCCCTGTATGTTTCAGTCCACGCTCCTGTTTATGAAGAGCGACACAACCGATTCATCCCGTTTTATTCAGGATAGCGAAAGAGCACTCTACAGTCAACAGTAATCAGGCCTGAAACAGAATATTCTCCAGTTCCTGCCGGTTTACGCCTTCAAGCAGACGCGCAAAGTACCCGCCGTCCAGAAACTCGTCGATATGGTGCGTATCCGTTCCCAGCGCTATCGTCACGGACGACACCAGGCACTTTTGCAGCAGTACGCCGTCGTAAGCCGAAGGCTTGTGAGAATTTATCTCCAGGGCGATGCCGGAACTTTTGCACCCTTGCACGATGTAATCCAGCAGATCATTGGAAACCGGGAATTTCCTGGATTCCAGAATCCGGGTGGGGTGGGCCAGTATATGGACATTATGCTGCCACAGCGTTTCCGTCTGAAAGATAAACTCCCGCAGAATCTCATCTTCCCCCGACTCTATGGAGGGAAGATAGTGAACCGCCCCTATCAATATCTGAAAAGAATCGATGAACTCGGGATCGCAGCTCAGGCGACCATCCTTCATGACCTCGGCCTCGATGCCCTTAAGAATGCGCTTATCGGAGATACCGTCCAGCATTTGCAGGTAGCGCTCCGTCTTCTCCAGCCGGTAATCACGATAATCATCGTAAATTGACGGATCCCAATACCATTTCCAGGACCAAGCCAGGTCCTGGGGTAAAGCCAGGGCAAAACCGTGATCGGTTACGGCCATGCGCTCCCAGGGCGACCTGTCCAGATTGGCGATATACTCGCTCAGTCCCAGTTCTTTATCGGCACAATACGAAAAATCGTTATTTCCTGTATGGTTATGCCAAGTGGCCGCTCCGGCCAGCTTCAATTGCTCTTCCAAACGTCTCTCCTGTCATTCCTGATGCGAATTTTCCGGCGCAACGGATATCAACCCCACGGTTCCGGGACCGATATGCGTCCCCAGAACACAGCTTACCTGGCGCGTTTCCGGGTCCAGGCCCGTCTCACTTTTAAACACTTCACATAACTCTGCGGCCGCCTCGGCACCCAGAAAATGCACCACACAGGCCTTTTCCGGCACTCCATCGGTCAGAGCCGACTTTACCAGCCTTGCCAGCGCCTGCTTGCGCGTGCGCACACGCTCCTTAGTCTGAATGATACCGTCCTCCAGATGGAGGATAGGCTTTATTTGCAGCTTGACACCGAGCCAGGCCTGAGCCAGCCCTATGCGCCCGCCTTTTTGCAGATAATCCAGCGAATCCACCATGAAATTGATCCGGGTGCGGCGGCGTATATCCGCCAGCGCCCTTTCCGCCTGATCAAGAGTGCCCCCGGCCGCGGCAATCTCCCCGGCTGCCATGACCTGATACGCCAAAGCGGCTGAAGCCATGCCCGAATCTATCACCCTGGTCTCACGCAGTAGAGTCGAGGTAGCAGACGCGTCGGCTGTCCTGGCTGTACCGCTGAGCCTGGCAGACAGATGCACCGACAGAACAGGACCCTCGAGCACGCTGTAGCAGGCTATGAAATCGGCGATGGAAGGTTGTGAAGTCGTAGGCCATGCCCCCCGAGCAAAGTGCTCCCGCCAGCCTTCCTGATCCAGGTTTTCCATATCCCTGAAACCTTCCAGCCCAAACTGGACTTTAAGCGGCACCACGCTTATATCGTAACACTGCCTCTCTTCCGGACTTAAATCGGCCGTGCTGTCCGTAACCACATTGAATGAAGCCAATGTTATCTCACCTCCGAGATCGTATTTCTCACTCCACCGCCACCAGGTAGTGATAGTGCGGCTGACCGCCGTCCACCATCTCTGCTTCCGCCTGGGGATATCTCTCCCTGACGGCCTGAGCCGCCCTCTCCGCCCGGGCGGCATCGACATCCTCACCGTAATAGACCGTCGCCAATCCCCAGCCGGCAGGCATGATTCCCAGCAGATCCGGAAGGACATCGTCGGGATTACGCCCGGCAACCGCTATCCTGCCGGCAATCAAGCCGATATAATCGCCCTTGCGCACCTTGACGCCGTCCAGCGTAACGCCCCGGACAGCCCTGGTGATTTCACCGGAGCTGATGTGCTCCAGCGCCTCCGACATGGCCGCCGCATTTCTCTCCACATCCAGCGAAGGATCAAAGGATACCATGGCGGCTACCCCCTGGGCCGGATCTTTGGCAGGCACTATGCGGACCTTCTTTTGCGTCAGCTCCGGCAGCCGTCCGGCAGCCATGATAATGTTACCGTTATTGGGAAGGATGATCACCTCTGCCTGCGGCAGTTCCTCCACCGCCTGAAGAAGCTCCTCCACGCTGGGGTTCATGGTCTGCCCGCCCCGGATAACCCTGCCGGCGCCCAGACCCGAAAACAGTTCCTCCAGACCGCGGCCCGACGCCACGGCCACCACACCGCTCCCCGTGACAGCCTTATCCGGAGCACCTGCCGGGACTTGGCTGCCGGCGGATAGTCTCTTCAAGGTCTGGCTGAACATGTTGTCTATCTTGATTCCGTCCAGTTCACCCCTGGCGGCAGCCCAGGACAGCACCGTTCCGGGATCATCGGTATGGATATGCACCTTAAGAAGGCTTCCCTCTCCCACCACCAGCAGAGAGGAGCCCAGCGGCTCCAGGTCCTTCCTGGCTTCATCCACACCGGCGGAAGGATTTATGACTATGAATTCCGTACAATAGCGGTGTTCCAGTGAATCCGGCAAGGCTTCTCCCACCGGACGACCGGACCTTACCCCGGACAACAGACCCCGGCCGAGCCTCTCCTCCTTGATAAAACGCCAGACACCCTCAAGAAAAGAAAGATAGCCCTGTCCGCCGGCATCCACCACCCCGGCTTCACGAAGCACCGGCAACTGTTCAGGCGTCTCCGACACAGCCAGCCTGGTTTCCGCCAGTATGATGGAGATAGCGGTCTCCATGCCGTCCCCGCGGTCCGCAGCCAGCCTGGCGGCAGCCGCCGCACGTCGCATAACCGTCAGGATGGTTCCCTCCACCGGCTGTCCCACGGCGGCATGGGCACAGCGATACCCGCCGGCCATAGCCCGGGCCAGCTCCGGCACTCCCAGAGCGGAGCACCCCTTTAACGCCTGGTGAAAACCCTGAAAAAATTGTGAGAGGATAACGCCGGAATTGCCTCTGGCCCCCAGCAGAGCGCCCATAGCCGCATCCGCTGCCACCAGTTCTATCGGCTCTCCCCGCTTCCTGGCCACCGTTCTGGCGGCCCCCAGCAGGGTCAGATACATATTAGTTCCCGTATCGCCGTCCGGAACGGGAAAAACGTTGAGAGCGTCGATCTTCTGTCGCTCCCGCCCCACCCAGACAGCACCGGCAATAATCGAACGGCGCAGAATATCGCCGCCTATTATATCGAGTACAGGCAAGAAATTAACCCCTTTGCAGAGAACTGCACACCGCAAATACTGCTCAAACTATAGTATTATACCATAACAAAAGCGGCATGGCAGAGCGAGCAGGGGATCAGGCCACCGGATGCCTGATAATGGTCTTCATCTTTTCCGGAACCGCCTTGCGAGGATCGCTCAGGTAGATTTCATGATGCCTGC
>JAQVUQ010000206.1 GCA_028699365.1 bacterium
GCCGGCGGGCTGTAGATATTGACTTCTTCAGAATTACCGTCTATATCCACCGTGCTATGGGTCTGCCATTTACTGCCTGTGCCTGTGGTATCACCCCATACTCCAGCATCGGTCGTTTCCCCATCCTCGGTATTATCGATATAGCTGACCTCGCCGGCAGGCAGAGCCAGCAGATCAGGATTTTCAGGATCGGTTATGGTCTTATATCGGTCAAAATCACCGTCGTTCAGCCAGTGAACCAGCCCCATTCCCTTAATCACCTTATCGCCCAAAATATAAGAGGGCAGGTGCGCCTTATCAAAGTAGCACATGCTGGCAAAGGGGGCGGTGCCGTCATATGTGCCTGCCGAAGTATGAATTAGCAGAGGAGCACCCTTTATCCGGCCCAGGGCCTGGAAGAAGCATTTGGGATAATGCTCTCCCGTCATAGTTGACTGATTGGTGCCGTCCAGGTAAAGATCTATTCCCGTTCCCCAATCGACATCGCCCAGAACGTAGAGTGGTGCCGGCTCTACCTTGCCGCCCCCGGCATCAGTTCCGTATATGCCGTGCTCCGCCGTAAAGCCGCAGTTGTCGCCGATAAACCTGAGGAAGTTGTTGAATACTGGCGCCACCACGGCCACCGCCTCGATAGTGCTTTTGACCTCGACTCTGCTGGCCAGGGTCAAGCCTCCATCGGTCACAGTATCGCTGGCTTTGGTCGTCCAGGCCGGCTCGGTTATCCCGCTGCTGCCGCTGTCGCCGATAACCTCGTAAACCCAGCCGTTGGCCGTGGGAGGCCTGACGACATCTCCGACGGAGTAATCGTGCCCGCTCTGCCAGGTGCCGGCTCTATACGGATAGCCAGTGGAAACTATCTTGACGTAAGCCGGATGGATTTGTGAACAATCTGTGCAGAAGCCGTAACGTGGGTCATACTCTGCTTTGTGGCAGGTTAGAGTCAGACTTCCATCAATAACGGTGGCATCTTCGCTTGCAGGCCAGGTTGGCTCTATCCCGCCACTGCTTCCATTGCCGCCGGTTACCTCATAGTAATAGATAAAATCATTGCCGGTAAGAGGAGCAATCCTGTCGCCTGTTGAATACGCTTCATTCGGTTTCCATACCCTGTTGGCAAATAGTAATTTGCCATTGCCAGTATCCTTAAATTTCTCAGGGCAATAAGGATTGGCGATGCTCAATTCCACCCGGCCGTCTTTATTATCGATAACACCATTATGGTCACTATCTATGTCGATATAAGAGGGAATATCAGAAGCATCCATACCCCATTCATAGGAGAAACGATTTGCATTACCGCCGTCTCGGCGCAATTGAGCCAGAGCGTAGTCCACGCCGTCCCGGGCCAGGCGGAGCGATGTCTCTCTGTCGGAGGCACTGAGGTCCATCGACATGTTGCGCAACACAAGTGCCACAAAGAGCTGAGCCATAATCAGCAATGCCGCCAGGACAGCTACAGAGATTATCAGCGCCTGGCCGCTATTGTTACCATGTTTGAAGAGCAATTCAGTACCCCCCTGTCGTACAGCAATACAAGTGCTGTCATTTTGACAGCGGTCTGCTCTTGATCGCTAGGCGTATGCGCTCCTCCTTACCGCTGTCTTTGTCACTTTTCAAAAGCAGGTCTACGGTCACCAGGCCGTTGTTATCCATGATGAACGATGTCACGGCGCTTGGCTCGCCGGTAAGATAGTTGAGGCCGCCCGGTATCTCTTTGATAAGACGGCATAACTTCTTCTCGTTATCGTATTGCGTATAATACTGCCATAACTCTCCATCGACGATTTTCAGCGGTGTGAGCGGGTCTCCGGTATTAATACCTACGGTCTGTGCGTCTTTAGCAGGCATTTTAAGGTTTAGCTTTTGTCCTCGAATGGAGTACGTACCGTCTTCGTTATAGACCCCATGCCATACCGCCTGATCGCCGACGGCTGTCCAGACACTGCCGTCATCGGAATGTGCCGTGATCATCTCACCAATCAAGCCACCATCGAGAAGTATATTGCCGCCTGCAGGCACCTGACTTTGCTTTAAGACAAGCCAGACCGGTATACCTTGTGTTACTTGATAGGACGACTGCAAATTGAAATTCTGCTCTTCCCAAACAGTGTTAATATCTCCATACTTTATCTCGCCTGCCGTGCTTTCAAAGGTTGCGGGAGTTGTTGTTCCAGAGCAGACGTATCCTTCCAGCACGGCCGTATCATTGCTTATGTCAGCGCTGCAGCATATCCGGAAGCTGAAAGACCGCATCGTGCAGGTACGTTCCGGAATAAATTTCACCGCCGTCCAAGTGCTGCCTATAGTTAACTTATCGTCATCAACGTTATAAACACCGGTGAGATAAACGAAAGCCGCCTCCCGGATATCCTTTCGCAAGGTATCGGCAGTCACGACGGCATCCTGCTTCAAAACCGCTTTGCCGGCCCCCCTGCCGAATAGATCGAAACCCAGCATCAGCGGTCCGAGAATCCAGGCGAAAAGCACTACCATGATGGCGATAGCCACGGTGATCTCTATCAGTGTAAGGCCACAACGGCTCGTTATCCGGGTAAACGATATCATCTTCGCACCACCGCCTGCCGCGTCAACTTCCTGGTATTCCCACCTTCACTCCAGGTCAGCTTTATTTCGATAATCTTCTTACCGTAGATATTGGCGCCCGTCTCCGGATTGGGGGCATCATAAACCGGCCGTTCGCTGCCGAAATCGCCATTGGCATAGTATATATAGATATTTTCCACTCCATCAGGCAGCCCGTCCAGATAGCTCTTGGCAGGATCGTTCCGTATCTGGTCGAACCAGGATTTATTGCGTAGCGATATCCTGATGATATCACCAGCAGCAGGCGGCGTATCGGCAATAAATCTCAGTTCCTGCTCGGTGACGTCATAGACACTTGAGCATTGCACGGCTTCAAAGGAACTGCCAGCCACAGCTTTTTTCTCCATGATGCCCGGTTCATTGAAAGATATATCGACTCCCCGTATGGAAAACTCCGTTCTTGCACCGTCAGGCAACTGGTCGGTCTCAGGGATGCTGACTGGCAAATCATCGAAATTCCAGGCCGAGAGTTCGTCGATATGGCCGTCAACAAACCTTTTGGCTATTTCGTCATAGCGCGTTTTTTCGATATTAGTCAATCCCACGGGAAATACCTTGATGATCGCCAGGATGCCTATGAGTAGGACAACCATGGCCACCAGTACTTCCACCAAGGCTAAACCTGTATTGCCGACGTACCTCTCTCTCATACGCTCCACATTTCACGGCTATTTCATAGCCGTAGGCATATCCGGGCCATTGTTCCGGTATTTTCTAACCGTGCCGTCTGCAAAGGTCACCAGGTATACGCTCGCTGCTCCATCGTTATCCTTGTTACCATGTATTACTTTACCTTTACTTTCTCCACTGCCGGTATCATGATTGTGATCTTTAGAGAAAACCCCACAGAAGGGATAAGGAATACCATCTGCATACCAGCCGGCCAAGCTGTTTTTATCAGTTAGCAATCTAAGCCCGGTTTCAGATTCCGGCGCTTCGCCCTCCAGACCAGGCCTATACTTGTTATAACTGAATCGCTCAACACCATCGCTAAGATCAACTCCGCCAGCATCGGTAAGTTCATAATCGTTCGGGCATTTGAAGCTGCTCTCGCTGCTTATGTAATTGCCTTGATAAAGTGCTCCGGCATAATCCAAATCCCTTGGCGGCAGTGTGCCGTTATTATCCAGCGCATAAACTTTCAGGGCAATGAGAATGCTATGAAGGTTACTTATACAGCCTGCCTGACGGCTGTTCTCCCGGACATTGCCGAAAACAGGGAGGAGGATTGCCGATAACAGAGCAGCTATAGCCATAACAACGACAAGTTCTATCAGTGTAAAGCCAATTTTTCGTTTGCAGAACAACTTTATCCTCCCATATCATTGTCGATGTCTATATAGCTACCATCGCCCTTGCAATAATTTGAACTAACCTCTGTAACAGTTTCATCTGTAGGCTTTAGGCAACAATGCCTGCTGGCCAGTAACTTACATGGCTCAACCTCCAATGCCGCAGCTATTCGAGCAAGATTAGCCAAACATATATTGCGCTTTCCACGCTCAACGGCGCCGACGTAACTACGATGGAGTAAGGCCTTATCGGCTAACGAATCCTGGGATAAGCCGATCCGGTGACGATAAAACCTCATATTGCTTCCAAGGACATCCAAAATTGTTCTTTCCATATCCAGCATAATATTATATCCAAGAGCTTATTAAAGTCTACGTCCTCATAAGTAGCCTACTTATACGCAGGCTATTTATTTGTCCCTTCCTGATCCTAATAAGCCATCCTCCTTCATTAGAAAATGTTATATCCTGCCTGCTGCCGCCATTACGAGAGCACAATTGCCAGCTAATCTCTTCCACAAAATGCATATGTCCCCTTTTTCATACGCTCTTGCCGCTCTTCCTCAGTATTATCAATAACAATGGACGCATCCTTAGACCGATATATAGCCACGTAGCCAGTGATATAGGCTGCCAAATACTCACCATGATGGTCTGAGTTTGTGCTTTTAGCCGGTCTGACCTCAGATTTACCACAGAATGGGAGCGGTCGTTCCTGACCATCGCATCCGGATAGTGACCATAGATCGTCCACAAAGCCGCCCATTATCATGGGAGGGTTATATCTGTTATAGCTGATGTTGCCGGATATGATGGGGGAGGTCTTGATATACACTATCTTCTCTAGTTTGCCATTGATATACCGCTCCTTAGAATAGCTAACGGTCTCCGGCATCTCAGAGCTATCATTTGGACACCTGAAAGCATTTATATCAAGCCCGTATTGATCACATCGTTGATACGCCTTCTCCTCGTCATCGTATATGTACCCTGCCAATCTGGTTGCCCAAAAGCCGGGAGTGCCTGGCAGGTATTTACCATTCTCATAATCAGGTCCAGGCAATATTGTCCTCCTATCCAGGTAATCTATTCTGAGACACATAACGATATGATGGATGTTGTTCATACAGGATGCGCGATGAGAGTTCTGTAGAGTTGTGCTAAAAGCTGGTAATAACATTGCAGTTAGTATAGCTATCAACGAAATTGTTATCAGCAATTCCAGCAACGTTAAGCCGCTCTTCTTATTATTAGCCGTCATGCGGACCACCTCCATTTCGATCTATTCGATGATGTATCTACATTTGGCCCTGTCACTCATAAGAAGCTGGCAAGGCTCCACTTCTAAAGCCTCAGCTATTCGAACAAGATTTGCCATGCAGATATTACGTTTTCCTCTCTCAACAGCACCCACATAACTACGGTGAAGCAACGCTTTGTCCGCGAGTTCGTCCTGGGATAAATCAAGTCTGCGACGATAATGTCTCATATTACGGCCAAGGACATCCAGGATCGATGTTTCTGTAATTAACATAATCTTCGATGGCTTA
>JAQVUQ010000207.1 GCA_028699365.1 bacterium
GCTTACGGAACATCTCCACTCCCGTTACCACCGTCTTGCGGCTCTGCGGCGCCAGGCCCACTATCTCCATCTCTTCGCCCACTTTGACCTTGCCCCGCTCTACTCTGCCTGTTACTACCGTCCCGCGCCCCGTTATGCTGAATACATCCTCTATCGGCATCAGGAACGGCTTGTCTATATCTCTCTCCGGTGTCGGTATGTAGCTGTCAAGCGCTGCCAGCAGCTTCCATATCGGCCCGCACCATTCGCACTCTTCCTTGCCGCAGCCGCACTCCAGCGCCTTCAGCGCCGATCCCGCCACTATCGGCGTATCGTCTCCCGGAAACTCGTAGCTGCTCAACAGATCTCTTATCTCGATCTCCACCAGCTCCAGCAGCTCCGGATCGTCTACCATATCCGCCTTGTTCATGAACACTACGATATACGGCACGCCTACCTGTCTGGCCAGCAGTATGTGCTCTCTCGTCTGCGGCATCGGTCCGTCCGCTGCCGAGACCACCAGGATGGCTCCGTCCATCTGCGCCGCTCCCGTGATCATGTTCTTGATATAATCGGCATGTCCCGGACAATCGACGTGCGCATAGTGCTTGCTTGCCGTCTCATACTCCACATGCGCCGTGGCTATGGTTATTCCTCTGGCTCTCTCTTCCGGTGCGTTATCGATCTCGTCATAGCTCTTGAACGAGGCCTGCCCTATGTTGCTCAGCGTCTTGGTGATCGCTGCCGTCAACGTCGTCTTTCCGTGATCCACGTGTCCGATCGTCCCTACGTTGACGTGCGGCTTCGTCCTCTCATACTTTGCCTTTGCCATTCCTTCCGTCTCCTCCTTTGATCACGGTCGGAGCACGTCCTCCCGCATCAAAACTCAATATTGCAAGAATTTACTAACTCTTGGTACTGCCTATAATTTCCTGCGCTATGCTTGCCGGTACTTCAGCAAAGTGCGCAAACTCCATACTGTATGTCGCCCTGCCCTGTGTTCTGGAACGCAAATCCGTAGCGTAACCGAACATCTTGGACAGCGGAACGATGGCCACTACTTCATGAACATTGCTCATCGGCTGCCGCATCTGCTCCACGTGACCTCTTCTGGAGTTGAGATCGCCCATTACATCGCCAAGATACTCTTCCGGCGTGGTGACCTCTACTCTCATGACCGGCTCCTTGATGATAGGCGAGGCTTTCTTGACTGCCGCCTGCAAGGCCATGGAACCGGCGATTTTGAAAGCCATCTCGGAAGAATCCACCGGGTGGAAAGAGCCGTCATATAAAGTTACTTTGATATCGATAAGGTTGTAGCCGGCCAGAATGCCTCTCTCCATGGCCTCTCTGGCACCAGCCTCGACCGCGGGAATATACTCCCTGGGAACAACGCCGCCGACAATAGCATTGACGAATTCGAATCCTTTTCCGGGCTCAATCGGCTCAACTTCCAGCCACACATGGCCAAACTGTCCACGGCCGCCGGTCTGGCGAATAAATCGTCCTTCAGCCTTCGCGGCAGAAGTAATGGTCTCTTTATAGTTAACCTGTGGTGCACCGACATTGGCATCAACGCCGAATTCACGCATCAGCCTGTCTATAATTATCTCCAGATGGAGCTCACCCATACCTCTTATGATGGTCTGTCCCGTATCTTCATCTACAAAGGTCCTGAAAGTCGGGTCTTCCTCAGCCAGCTTTACCAGCGAGGCACCCATCTTATCCTGGTCAACCTTCGTCTTCGGCTCAATAGCCACTGAAATTACCGGTTCAGGAAACTCTATGGCTTCAAGAATGATAGGCGCGGTGTCGCTGCAGAGCGTATCGCCGGTAGAGGTGACTTTAAGCCCTACGGCACCGAGTATATCCCCGGCGTAAGCAACATCGACCTCTTCACGCTTATTGGCATGCATCCTGAGTATGCGACCGATACGCTCGCGCTTTCCCTTGACGGAGTTATATATGTAAGACCCGCTGGGGAGGTTACCGGAATAAACCCTGAAGAAGGTCAACTTTCCCACATAAGGATCCGTGGCAATCTTGAAGGCTAAGGCACTGAAAGGCTCGTCATCTGCCGCCTTTCGTGAAATGACCTCGTTGGATTGCGGGTCCATCCCCTCCACATCCGCGACATCCAGTGGTGAAGGCAGATAGCTTATTACTGCATCCAGCAACGGCTGAACACCCTTGTTCTTGAAGGAAGATCCGCAAAACACGGGTACAACCTGAGCACTCAAAGTTGCCAGCCTGATGCCGTGCCGGATCTCGTCATCCGTCAGCTCTTCGCCGTCGAGATACTTGGCCATAAGGACATCGTCCGCTTCGGCGGCAGCCTCGAGGATACGCTCCCTGGCCGCCAGGGCGACAGACATCATCTCTTCCGGCACATCCTGAACCTCGAACTCGGTTCCCAGCGTCTCCGTGTAAACGTAAGCCTTCATCGCAACAAGATCTATCATGCCGCGGAAGACATCCTCGGCACCTATCGGCAATTGCAGCGCCAGAGCATTGCTGCCCAATCTGCTGCGTATGCTTTCAACAACCTTATTGAAATCGGCGCCCGTCCTGTCCATCTTGTTCACGAACGCTACTCTGGGCACGGCATAACGGTTTGCCTGGCGCCATACGGTTTCAGACTGCGGCTGAACACCGCCCACGGCGCAGAATATAGCCACTACTCCATCCAGAACTCTAAGGGAACGCTCGACTTCGACGGTAAAGTCCACATGTCCGGGAGTATCGATAATGTTGATATTATAACCATCCCAGAGACAAGAAGTAGCAGCGGATGTAATTGTGATACCCCGCTCCTGCTCCTGCACCATCCAGTCCATGGTGGCTTCGCCCTCATGGACCTCGCCGATACGGTGTACTTTTCCCGTATAGAAGAGTATCCGCTCGGTAGTCGTAGTCTTACCGGCATCTATATGTGCGGCAATACCTATATTACGTATTTTATCCAGATCAAAAACTCTTGCCATTCGGACCCATTACCTCTATCTTAATATCTTAAATTACCATCTGTAATGAGCAAAAGCCTTGTTGGCTTCAGCCATTTTGTGAGTATCCTCACGCTTCTTTATGGTTGCACCCAGACCCTGAGCGGCATCCATGAGTTCACCTGACAACTTCTCATGCATACTCTTCCCCGGGCGCTTGCGTGCAAACCCCAGCATCCATCTTATGGCCAGTGCGATCCTGCGATCAGGCCTGACCTCGATCGGCACCTGATACGTAGCTCCACCGACACGCCGCGACTTGACTTCTATAACGGGTGCGGCATTCTTGATGGCATCTTCGAAAACCTCGATCGGGTCACGACCGCTCTTCTCTCTGATAGTTTCCATAGACTGATAGAATATATCCTCAGCTATGCTCTTTTTGCCCCGCTGCATCAGGTTGTTGATAAACCGCCCCACTAACTGGCTGTTATAAACGGGGTCAGGTGTAATCTCTCTTCTGGGTACTGCGCCTTTCCTTGGCATTATTCAACCCCCATATTATTTCGGCCTCTTGGTGCCGTATTTAGAGCGACTCTGACGTCTGTCGGCAGTACCGGCAGTATCAAGCGTGCCCCTTATTATATGATAACGAATACCAGGTAAATCCTTTACCCTGCCGCCGCGTATAAGCACTACGGAGTGCTCCTGCAGGTTATGTCCGATACCGGGAATATAAGCCGTGACTTCTATTCCGTTAGTGAGTCGGACTCTGGCAACTTTACGCAAAGCCGAGTTCGGCTTTTTCGGTGTGGTGGTATAAACCCTGGTGCATACGCCTCGCTTCTGCGGCGATCCCTTCAAAGCAGGAGCGTCTGTCTTCTTGATTATGGGCTCCCTTTTCTTTCTGACCAGTTGTGCTATGGTCGGCATACTCTGACTCCCTTCGTTATCCCGCCCTCCTTCCGGAAGGCGGCCCGGATAAATTAAGCCCCTCACGCAACGCATGAGGGGCTTGATAGCATGCATAAACATGGTAAGCCGTTAGACGTTACGCATCGGTAATATAATCCATCACATTTCTCTTATCGGTCGGTCGCAAAAACTCCCCACCCGTTTTGATCGCTGCCTCCGGCCAGGCCGGAAAAACACTCTTCAGTGTTTGTGACGCAAGGTTCGATCAATTAAGCGTCAAATGGACCTACCTATATTATCACGAGCATTCAAGGCTGTCAACGCTTTTTTAAGGCACAAAGGCACAGAACTGAAAGCGTGTATTCCAAGTCAGGCACAAAGGCACAAAGTTTCAGCATAGCTGCCCAAGTATTATAGAACCAAGCCCAAGAATTACGCTTGAAGTAATACTTACAAACGGACCGAAACCCTCTATGCCTTTGTGCCTGTCGTGCAAACGTACCCTATTCAAGCACCGCTTCATTTTCAGCCTCAGGAACGGCTACGTCGGTCGCTTCCGCAACAGGCTCCAGCCCCTGATCAGCAGCCATATCCTCAACGATTTCATCCGTTACGGCATCCTGCCCCAGTTCCGCCACTATATTCTCTTCCAGGCTCTGAGCACCGGGCACGAAGATGTCCACATTCTTGTAACGCGGCATTCCCGTCCCTGCCGGTATCAGCTTTCCGATAATGACGTTCTCCTTGAGGCCGATCAACGAGTCTCCCTTGCCCTTGGTGGATGCATCCGTCAGAACCCTGGTCGTCTCCTGGAAGGATGCCGCCGACAGGAAGCTGTCCGTAGCCAGTGAAGCCTTGGTAATGCCCAGCAGGATAGGCTTGGCGCTGGCCGGCTCGCCGCCATCGGCCAGAACTCTGTTGTTCTCATCCTCGAACGCGAACGTATCTATCAGTTCGCCCGGCAGGAAATCGGTGTCCCCGATATCCTCCACGCGTACCTTCCGCAGCATCTGCCGCACTACCACTTCGATATGCTTATCATTGATATCCACACCCTGTGAACGGTAGACGGATTGTACCTCGCGGACCATATAATTCTGGACTTCCTGAACACCTCTGATGTTAAGGACGTCGTGAGGATTTATGGAACCCTCGGTCAAACGATCTCCGGGAAGAACCTCATCCCCGTTAACCACCTCAAGGCGTGCGCCGTAGGGAACGGTGTAAGCCTTCTCCTCATCGTCTTCCGATTTAATAATTATCTTACGAAGGCCTTTAACCTCAGCAATTTCAACAATACCCTTCATATCGCTGACAATAGCCAGTCCCTTGGGCTTGCGGGCCTCAAAGAGCTCTTCCACACGGGGCAGACCCTGTGTGATATCCTCGCCTCGCAACGCCACGCCGCCGGTATGGAAAGTACGCATGGTCAACTGAGTGCCCGGCTCACCGATCGACTGAGCGGCGATGATACCTACAGCCTCACCGATCTCCGCCATAGTACCCGTTGCCAGATCCCGTCCATAGCAGGCTGCACATATTCCGAACCTGGTGCGGCAGGTCAATGCGGAACGGACCTTAACGGCTTTGATCCCGGCCTCT
>JAQVUQ010000005.1 GCA_028699365.1 bacterium
TATCTGTCATCAAGGGATGCCAGGGCCCGGACCGCTCCGATCCCGGCGGCGTTGCCGACGGAGATTATCCTGCTCTCCTCGACGGCTGGCAGCAGCCCTATCTCCAGGGCACTCCTCTTATCGATATAGTTGCCGAAGGCGCCGGCCAGCAGGACGGCGGAAATATCCTGTTCATCGCATCCGAATTCTTTGAGAAGAAGGTTGACTCCGGCCCGAATGGCGGCTTTGGCCAACTGAACCTCTCTCACGTCGCGTTGCGTGACCCTTACGCTCCCATCGGCACGGTCGCCGAAGACTATACAGGGAGTGCCGTCATCATCAGCCGGATGCACACCGGTAAACCGCCGGCTCTCCTGGGCTTCATTCGCCGGAAGAATACGTCCGGTCTCGTCGACAAAGCCGCAACGCCGGAGAACGGCAACGGCATCTATTATGCCTGACCCGCAGAATCCCCTGGCCTCTGTGCCGCCTATGACGGTATAAACCACCCGGTCGTTCTCGATCAGAATGCGATCGATAGCTCCGTCGATGGCTCGCATCCCCTGTGATATACGGGCGCCTTCAAAGGCCGGTCCGGCAGCGGTGGAACAAGCCATCATCCTGTTACGGTTGCCCAGCACCATCTCGCCGTTGGTGCCGATATCGATGGCCAGTTTCAAGTCATCGGATTTATCCAGATCGGTGGCCAGTATGACCCCGACCGTATCCGCCCCGACGAAACCGGCGATATTGGGAAGCGTGAATACATTCCCCGCCGGGTTGATGTTCTGCATATCGGCCTGCACGGCATCGACACATACTTCGTCGCTGGTGACGGCCGTATACGGTGCCGTCGCCAACGACCGGGCGTCCAACTCCCAGAACATATGGGTCATGCAGGTGTTGCCTACCAGAGCCGCCTCATAGATGTTCTCCGTCTCGATATTATGGCGCTCGGCGAGCTCCCTGATCAGAGTATTGACGGCTTCAAGCACCATCCCTCGCAAACTCTTTCGCTTCAACTCATCGGAGCCGAAATCTATACGCGATATAACGTCGGCGCCACAGGCGGCCTGAGGATTGGTGGCTGAAGCAGCATCAACCAGCCGGTGCCGGTGCATATCAAGAAGATAGACTACGAGCGTGGTAGTGCCGATATCTACGGCCACGGCGTAATGGGCATCAACGGTATTTCCGCTTTCTACCGCTATCACCGTGCCGTCTCGCATAACCGCCGTTATCTCCTGCACGGATGTGGTATCCAGAAGTTCACTCAGACAGCTCAGGACTCTCAGTCCGACCGGACCGGTATCGTCTCTTTCCGCCAGAGCACGACGCAACCGTTGTGTCATCGACCACTGTTTAGACAGACTGGGAGGCTCAATCGTCACCGCCAGCTTGCTGACGGAAGGCCTGAAAGTCAAGCCCGTATCGCCGTCGCCGTCGAAAAGCTTATCTACGGCCTGATCCAGGGTGCCTTCGTAATGCACGCGCATATCCTGCTCAGGTCTAAGTCGGCAGGCCAGTCTTACACCTGCTGCCAGATCATCATCGGACAGCAGCCGCAGTTCCGCTTCATCCGGCACACTCTCTCCCTGCAGAATCTTTACCCTGCATTTGCCGCAAGTCCCCAGTCCGCCGCAGGGAGCATCCATGGCTATGCCTGCTGCGGACATGGCCTCCATAAGCGTTTCTCCTGCCGTTACATCAATCGTCTTGCCTTCCGGCTCAATTACTACTCTGGGCATACTATACTCCCCCTGTTACTAGCTTTTTAGCCCGTTAGCAGGTTAGCTTTTTAGTAATACTCACGCTGGCTATTCAGCTCTTACGATCTAAGCATTCTACTAAATCCTAAGCAACTGAGTTCCTAAACAGCTAAAACACTAAATTGCTAAACAGCTATTTTCTTCCCCAGATCTCCCCGAGAGAGGGCTTGTATCCGTTAACGTATTCCGCTCCGCGCAGGCATTTCCGGTTCTCCGGCTGAAGCTCCGTTACCAGCAAAGACTCGCTGCCGGTTGCCAGCAGTACGCCGTCCTCGGATACCGCCACTACTTCCCCGGCTTTGCCGCCGCAATCAGGACGTATCTCGGAGCGGCATATTCTCAACCGCTCTCCCGCTCTGTAAGTAAAAGCCGTCGGCCAGGGTACCATCGCTCTTATCAGGTTGCGTATCCGCCCGGCTGGCAGAGACCAGTCTATCTCGGCCTCGGCCTTGGTGATGACGGATGCATAGGTTGCCCTGCTCTCATCCTGCGGTACGGCCAGTGCTCTGCCGCGCCCCTCCATGATGACAGCCGTGGATTCCAGAACCAGTTCGGCACCGATCTCCGACAATCGCTTTCCCAGAGTGACGGAGGTATCTTCGTCGCGAATAAGTTCGGGGCGTTGCAGGAGTATATCTCCGGCATCCACCCTGGCCGTCATGTATATGGTGGTGACACCCGTCTCCTTGTCACCGTTTATTATGGCGCGCTGTATAGGTGCAGCGCCTCTGTATGCCGGCAGAAGTGAACCGTGCAGATTTACAGCTCCCAGCCCAGGCACTTCCAGCAGGGCCTGGGGCAGTATCTGCCCGTAAGCCGCCACCCACAGGATATCGGGGTTCAGAGACGATACCCTCTCCAGTGCCTCCAACGATTTTATCCGCTCCGGCTGATAAATCTCTATGCCCAATTCCAGAGCTGCTTTCTTGGCGGGGCTTAGACGGGGCTTGAGATTACGGCCGGCGGGTTTGTCGGGCTGAGTAATCAACAGCGCTATGCCCACGGCTTCATGCAGAACTCTGATGGAGGGGACGGCAAACTCCGATGTTCCCATGAAGACAATGCTCGTGCTCATCGTTTGCTATCGCCCTTCTTCAGGGTTAGCGGATCAGCCTTATCGACATACAGAGTACCATCCAGATGATCAATCTCATGTTGCAGAGCATGGGCCAGCATTCCCGTAGCTTCTATGACGACTTGCCGGAATTTGAGATCTCTGGCTCTGACCGTTACCCATGAAGAGCGTTCCACCTCAGCAAAATAACCGGGTACGCTCAGACAGCCTTCCTCGTAAACGACCGTACCACCCGAAGCCGTGATCTCGGGATTGATGAGAACGATAAGCCCTTCGCCGACATCCACCACCGCTATTCGCTTACTTTCTCCGACCTGAGTGGCAGCCAGGCCTACACCGTTGGCAGCATACATGGTATCGGTCATATCCTTGACCAGACGTCTGATCTCGGGCGTTACCTCCTTCACCTCGACCGTCTTTCGTCTGAGACGAGGATCTTCCTTTGTTATTACCTTGAGTACAGCCATGCCTAACCTCCTTTGCGCCCTCCGGGCGCGGTTCATAGTTTCCGGTTCAACGTTCAACGTTATCAAGCAGAAAGCTTAAGCAGTTGGCTGAAGAAACTGTGAACGCTGAACTTCTGAACATTGAACTTGACATTAAAGCATACTTTCAGAATCAACATCAACCACAAGCCCTTTCCTGTCGCTCTGCCGCATAGCCAGCAAGACCTGTCGCAGATGCTTCAGCGTTGTCTCCAACTGCATGGACTTCAACAGCAGATGCCATCTGTAATGCCCTTTAAGTCTGGCGATGGCGGCAGGCGCCGGTCCTATAATTATATCATCTTCCGGCATTTCTCGCCTCAACAGATCGGCAAAAGAGGCAATCCTGTCTCCGGCTGCGCTCTGCGACTGATCGGAAGAGACTATGTTGATGATATGGCTGAACGGCGGGTACGATAACTCTTCCCGTTGCAGCAGCTCCGCCGCATAAAAGGTGGCATAGTCGTGTCCGGCAGCACAGAGAACAGCCGGGTGCTCCGGGTTATATGTTTGAAGCAGCACCTTGCCTGCAGCGGAGCCGCGGCCCGCTCTGCCTGCCACCTGTGTCAGAAGCTGGAAGGTCTTTTCTCCAGCCCTGAAGGATTCCACATTGAGCGAGATATCGGCGGCGATAACGCCGACCACCGTAACATCAGGAAAATCATGCCCCTTGGTCACCATCTGCGTGCCGATGAGAATGCCGCCCCTCTTGTTTCTGAAAGCCTCTATCAATTCCTGATGGGCTCCCTTTCTGGAGGTTGTGTCCCTATCCATTCTGAAAATAGCTGCATCGGGAAACTCCGATGCGGCAGACTCCTCCAGCTTTTCCGTTCCCAGCCCGAAATAGCGGATATAGTGACTGGCACATTTGGGACAGGTCTCGGGAGCCTTGCCCTTATAATCGCAATGATGGCAGGTCAACGTTCTGCTCTTCAGATGATAGGTAAGCGAAACCGAGCAGTTGGGACATTGCACGGAGTAGCCGCAACCGCGGCAAAGGACGAAGGTTGAATAGCCGCGCCTGTTCAGAAAGAGTATGCTCTGCTTATCGTCGTCCAACGCTTCTCTGACAGCCTGCATAAGCCCCAGGCTGAAGACACGCCGGTTTCCCGATTTCAGCTCCTCCCTCATATCGATTATCTCTACACCCGGCAGTTCCCTGTCTGCCACCCGCTTCTTCAGTTCAAGCAACACATAACAGCCGTTGGATGCCTTATGGTAGCTTTCCAGCGACGGAGTAGCGCTGCCCAGCACTACATGGGCGCCGTAAATCTCCGCTCTTTTGACGGCCACATCGCGGGCATGGTACCGGGGGCAGTTCTCCTGCTTATAGCTCTGGTCATGCTCTTCATCGATAACAATTATACCCGGATCCCTCAATGGAGCAAACACGGCGGACCTGGGGCCCAGGACAATATCGGCATCACCGCCGGCTATCCTGCGCCATTCCGAGGCTCTCTCACCGGCAGACATGGCGCTGTGCAGCACAGCCAGCCGCTGTCCGAACCTGCTCCTGAAGATACCCGATATCTGTGGTGTAAGCCCTATCTCCGGTACGGTGATTATCGCCTGCCGCCCGCAGGCCAGCGTCTTCTCGACCATACGGATATATACTTCAGTCTTGCCGCTCCCGGTGACGCCGTGCAGGAGGGCAGGCCGGATATCGCCCTGCAGCCGCAACGCTTCAAAGGTGTCGAGCACACTTTGCTGCTCGTCCGTAAGGCGCTCGGGGATATCGTTGTTCAAGCGAAGTGAAACGTATGCTTCATCAGATGTGATGAACTGCACTGCACCTTTCTTTACCAGGGCATCCATTACCGAGGAACTAACGCCGCAGAGACGATTGCATTCGGCCCGGCTGAAGCGGAAAGGATTGGCGAGAATAAGATCATACAGCTTTTGCTGCAACACCGTCAGCCTGTCAGGAGTTGCACCGGACGGACCGGCCAGAAGCACAGTCTGCTTTTGGACGGCATCTTCGATGTAAGAGGGGTAGAACAGCCTTAAAGCGTCCATAGAGGGGCAGAGATAACGCCGGGTGATCCATTCAGCCAGTTCCATGGATCGACTGCACAGAAAGGTATCGTGCCGGGTCAAGCAGGTTATGGCACTGGGATCGGCATAAACGGAATCGCCCTTGAGCCGGGCAACTATACCTTTGACATGCCTGCGGTTAAAGGTGACATCCACTTCATCGCCCACCGCGATTTCCGTCTCAAGGTACGGCGGCACAATGTAATCGAAGCCGAACTCACCGGTAAGGACAGGGAGATCGACTATAACCTCGGCTATCATCCAGGCAGACCTCACGATCAGAATTATCGGACTGAAGACTGAAGGCTGAAGGCTGAAGTAGTTTACGCTCAGGTAGACTTCTTTAGTCTCCCAGCCCGGTTTTCTGCCCGAGATGGAAGTTATCCGTCTACGCTTGAGCGTTCTCCTTCAGTCTTCAGCCTTTCTACCTTCAGCCTATCACTTACGACGCCAATGGCGTTATAAGGAGACTTCTACTTTAGACTTGCTGCGCTGCTCCTTGATCCACTCGGGAATAACTTCCTTCCGCTTCTGATCAACGAGCGTCTTCTCAATGCTGGTCTTTACCTTGTCCAGAGGCATTTCACGCTCGGCCTCTTTCGCCTCGACCTTTATGATATGGCAGCCGTAGTTGGTTTTAACTATATCGCTCGTTTCCCCTACATTAAGGGAAAAGGCTGCTGTCTCGAATTCCGGAACCATCTGACCACGTGCAAATGATCCAAGATCTCCTCCGTTGGCCTTGCTGCCCGGATCGATGGAGATTTCAGCGGCCAGTTCGGCGAATTTCTTCTCGCCGCTCTTCAACTGAGCTAAGGCCTTCTTGGCTTCATCCTCCGTCTTTACCAGAATATGCCTGGCCCTCACCGTCTCCGGCACCGTATACTGGCGCTTGTTGTCATCGTAGTATTTCTTTACCTCTTCCTGGGTGACGCTTGTTTTGGCAGCAGTCAGCTTCTCAAGCATAAGCCGCGTCACGATATCGCCTTTAAGAGTGTCGACATCGACTTTATAGCGATTCAGTGCCTCCTTAAAGGTGGCCTCGTCCGGGAATTGTGCTTTTATCTCGCTCATCTCGCCATCGATCTCAGCATCGCTTATTTTAATACCCGCCTTGGCGGCAGACTGCTTGATGATCGTTATCTCGATCATCTGCTCCAGTATACTGTTTCCTGTCTGCTTGATGAGCCTGTCCACCAGGCTCTGTCTGGTGATCGTCTCACCGTTTACCGTAGCAACCACGTCAGGCTTGGCAGGCGGTGCCGCCGCCTGCTTGTTATCGGCCGCATATCCGACTGCTGCCGCCGACATCAGTGCGACCGCTGCGGTCGCCGCAAACAGATTTCTAATCCCTCTCATTGGTCAACTTCCTCTCATTCAAAATATCGGCAATTCTTTTCATAACCGACGATGCAAGGGCATCCTTGCTCGCCAGACCGATTTTAACGGCTTCTCCGTCCTTCATAAGCAAGGTAAACGACCCGTCCTCGGAGCCGAAGCTGGTAGGATCGTTCAGGACTATCATCTCAAGGTTCTTATCCGCCAGCTTGCGGCGGGCGTTTTCCAGATGATCCGATGCCTCCAGAGCAAAACCGATCAATACACAATTCACCGCGCGTCCGGCAATATCCTTCAATATATCCGGATTTTTAACCAGCTCCAGATTCATTCGGTCAACGCTCTTTTTGATCTTGCCGGATACACGCGCTGCCGGCCTGTAATCCGATACCGCAGCAGCCATGATCAGGACGTCTGTGTTGTCCAGGCGGTCATCCACCGCCCGCTGCATATCAGAAGAGCTTTCAACCCTGACAAGTTCGGTTCCGGTCGTTATATCGTCAGGTATCTCATTTACAGGACCCATTACGAGCCTGACGTCGGCACCCTGTTTCAGGGCGGCACGCGCTAATGAAAAACCCATTTTTCCCGTGGAAGGATTTGAGATATATCTGACATCGTCCAGCCATTCCCGTGTAGGGCCGGCGGTTATCAGCACTCTGACGCCGTTAAGAAGGGCGTCGGGAACAAACATGCCGGCCAGTGCCGCAATTATATGTTCCGGTTCGGCCAACCTTCCTGCGCCCTGCGCACCGCACGCCAGAAAACCTTCACCGGGCTCAATGACCGTAACGCCCCGTCGACGCAGTAGTGCCACGTTGTCCGTCACGGCCGGGCTGCACCACATGGCGGTATTCATGGCAGGGGCGATTGCTGTCCGGTGCGGTGGAAACGTAAGTGCGGTCGAACACACCAGGCTGTCGGCCGCACCGCCGGCAATTCCGGCGATGGTATTGGCCGTAGCCGGCGCCAGCAGATAAACGTCTCCCCATTCTGCCAGGGAGATGTGGTTCTCGTGCCAGGCACCATCGGTCAGAAAGTTATCCGAGTAAACTTCGTGTCCCGTCAGGGCACGCAATGTATCGATGCCGATAAACCGTTTACCGGCATCGGTCACCAGAGCCCTCACCTCGACGCCCTGCTGTTGCAACAGCCTGATCAGATACGCGGATTTGTAAGCGGCGATACTGCCGGTCACACCCAGCAACACCCGCCTTCCCCTGAGCATATGACTCACTTCTCCACTTGAATGATTTCGACCTCGCCCCGAACTATCTCTTCCAGGGCAATGGTAACGGGCTTGACCCCGATAGTCTTGATTATAGGCTCCTTGCCTCCGTTTATCTCCTTGGCTCGCTTGGCGACAGCCACTGTCAGCGCATATTTATTGATGCCCATATCGCGCTTTACTTCAACCGGTGAAATCAACATTAATCGTCATCTCCTCTTCGTTGCCGCTCTTTTTGCACTATTTCGGCTAATTCGTCGACCGCTCTGTCGACGACATCGTTAACTATGACATAATCGTAAGCGGAGGATACCCGTATCTCCCTGTCAGCCTCTTCCAGACGCCTCGCCATAGCCTGTCCGTCTTCCGTTCCCCGCCCTTCCAGACGGCGTGCCAGTTCTGCATGCGACGGGGGAACAAGAAATACCGTCAACGCATCGCAAATACGGTTGACTACCTTTTCCGCACCCTGTACATCGATAACCATGACGACATCGCAACCCTCGGCCCGCAGGCGCGTTACCTCGTCCGCAGGCGTGCCGTAATAGTTGCCGTGAACGCAGGCCCATTCCAGAAAGCGGTTCTCCGCTATCATAAGTTCAAAGCGTTCCTGCCCGACGAATATATAATCCCGCCCATCAATTTCCCCAGCCCTAATGGGTCTGGTAGTAACAGATACGGTTTTTCTGAGATCGGGCAGACGTTTCCGGAGTTCCTTGAAAACCGTATCCTTACCCACGCCTGACGGACCGGAAATAATCAGCAGCAATCCCTGCTTCAAGACATTATCCTCTCAACCCTTGCAACTCTAAGCACCAAGCCTGTCTTCCGGCAAGGCGACCAGGCAACAGGATATATTATATCACAAGCCGGTATGATCACCTACCCCAGCTTAAGATATCAGCTTGCTCATTGCGAATTCCGGCTGTTGAATTCCATCCCCGTCATGCATCCAAACGATGCACGCTGATTACATCCTTAATACCCAGCAAATGATCGATGGCTCTATTGAGTTCGGTGACATGATCGACCTTGAGCAGGATGTCTATCCTGACTCTGCCGTCGCGCTCCCGGTTACGCACATTGAGGGCACTTATCATCAGCCTCCGTTCGCTCATGGCGCTAGCGATATCCAGCAGTAATCCGCCACGGTCAAAGGCCTGGAGTTCGATGGCTGCCACACGGTTGCGTCCGCTTTCATCTTCCCATGAAGCATGCAGAACTCTGTCGTCGTCTTTCAGCATCAGGTTTCTGATATTTGGACAATCGGTGCGGTGAATAGTCACGCCACGTCCCCTGGTGACGTATCCGACGATCTCGTCGCCCGGCAACGGGTTGCAGCATCTGGCATAACGCACCAGTATGCGATCAACCCCTTTGACCCGTACGCCGGTCCTGCCGTCCTGAGATGCCGGCTTCGGCTGGCTTCTGACTTCACCACCCAGCCGGGCGATGATCTCGTTATCGGTAGGACGCTCTTTTACTTCGTCCCGCAACTTGTTGATAACCGATTGAGCCGTCAGTTCACCATAGCCCATGGCGGCTATCAGATCATCCGGCGTCTGGTAGTTGAATCTGGCCGTCACCTTACCTAGCGCTTCGCCCTTGATACAGGCAGGGTTGAGATCCGCTTTGGCGACCTCCCTTTCCAGCAAAGCGCGTCCCCGCTCGATGTTGGCCTCGCGACGCTCCTTCTTCAACCACTGTCTGATCCTGTTTCTGGCCTGCGAGGTCTTGATAAAGCTCAGCCAGTCCAGGCTGGGACCGTAAGCCGTTTTGCTGGTGATTATCTCGACGATTTCGCCGTTCCTGAGCCGGTAATCCAGCGGCACGATACGTCCGTTTACGCGTGATCCCGTGCAATGGTTGCCGATGTCGGTATGAATCCTGTAAGCAAAGTCCACCGGAGTCGCGCCCCCCGGAAGGACTATGACATCGCCGTTGGGGGTGAATGCAAAGACTTCATCGCTGAAGAGATCGTATCGCAGCATCTCCATGAACTCACCGGCATCGCGCGAATCGGACTGCCACTCCAGCATCTGTCTGAGCCAGGAGAGCTTATCATCGTAATCCGTGGTCGTGCCTTCGTCCTGCTTGTATTTCCAGTGCGCCGCCACGCCGTACTCGGCTGTGCGATGCATCTCCCAGGTCCGGATCTGTACCTCCAGAGGACCGCTGTCGGGACCGATAACCTTGGTATGCAGCGATTGATACATATTACTCTTCGGCATGGCGATATAATCCGTAAACATCTCCGGCATGGGCTTCCAGAGTGTATGCACTATCCCCAGCACGGCATAACAATCCTTGACGTTGTCGACGATGATCCTCAGTGCCGTCAGATCGAAAATCTGGCTGAACTCCAGATGCTGTGTCTTCATCTTCTGATAGATGGAGTAGAAATGCTTCGGCCGCCCATTAATGGTGCCCTTGATGCCGATTTCATCCAGCTTACGCTGCAACGTTTCTATGCAGAGCTGGATGTCCGCCTCCCTTTCGCGTCTCTTTCTGGCTACTTTGGAGACGATATCCCGGTATACCTCAGGCTCCAGGTAGCGCAGAGAGAGATCCTCCAGTTCCCATTTAACCTTCCATACGCCCAGACGATGAGCCAGAGGAGCATATATATCCAGCGTCTCCCTGGCAATCTCCCGTTGTTTATCCTCAGGCATGGAAGTGAGCGTCCGCATGTTATGCAACCTGTCCGCCAGCTTGATGATGACTACCCGGATATCCTGGGCCATAGCCAGAAACATCTTGCGCAGATTCTCGGCCTGTCTCTCCAGCTTGTTCTTGAACTTGATTTGGCTGAGCTTGGTCATGCCCTCGATAAGCGAGGTAATCTCCTCACCGAAGGTAGCCCTGATCTGTATCAACTTGACAGGTGTATCCTCCACCACGTCGTGGAGCAAGGCGGCGGCAACCGTATAAACGTCCATCTCGATATCCGTCAGGATATTGGCTACTTCAAGAGGATGAGAGATAAAGAAATCACCGGAAACACGATACTGGCCGGTGTGAGCCTGGCAGGCAAAATCGTAAGCCCGCTTCAGCAGATCGATATCCGCATCGGGTTGGTAACGTATCAGCTTCTGGCTGATGGTATCCAGATCTGCAGGCGGCATCTTACTCAAGACAGATTGACTCCCGTTTTTGGGGGTCAGGCCTTGAAAGTAACACTTGTGTTACTTTCAAGGCCTGACCCCATCGTAATCCAGCACGTTCATTTGCAAACTTTTTCTTCCCTGCCAGGAGTTTTCCTCCAACGTATATACGATATCATATTTAGCGTCGTTTTTGAACGCCGGAGCATCTGCGCCGCGACCGAAAGCTATGGCATCCGCAACGCTCCCGGCAGATTCCACTCTCATTTTCAGATGAGAGCTGTTTTTGCCGACCACGGTAACTTTGGAAACGGCTACGTCACGGGCAACGAACACCGGACGTTCCGCTTCCGGGCCGAAGGGCGACAACTGCTCAAGTTCATCAAGAAGAGCGAACGAGAATTCATGGGGCTGCAACACCGCATCTATGCGAAGCCTGGGGCAGGGAGGCTCTTCACGGTATGCTTCCGATGCCGCCCGGTTGATCGCCTCGTCAAAACCGGACAGGGCATCTGCAGCCAGCGTCAGGCCGGCGGCGGATGCATGACCGCCGTAACGAAGAAGATGTTCCGAGGCTGCACCTATAAGCTTCAGAATGTTCACGCCTTCCACGCTTCTGGCGGACCCGTGTCCCTCAGTATCATCCATGGAGATGACTATGGCCGGACAGCCGTACAGCTCCGTCAGCCTGCAGGCGGCTATGCCCAGGACACCCTTGTGCCAGCCCGCACCGGCCGCCACAATCACCTGCCGGTCGGAATAATCCTGGGCGTCTATCCTGCTTACAATCTCCGCCAGAACGGCATCCTCTTCACTGCGACGCCTGTTATTGAACTGCTCAAGCTTATGAGCGATAGCAAAGGCCTCTTCTCTGTCCCCGGTCAGCAGAAGACGGGCGCCCCAAAGCGCGTTATCCATTCTGCCGGCTGCATTCAGCCTGGGAGCCAGAACAAAGGCCAGGCGATTTTCATTGATCTCTTCAGGCTTAAGCCGGCAGACGGAGAGAAACTCCTTTATACCGGTGCGGCCGCAGTTGCGAATGGTATCCATGCCCAGTCTGACCAGCGTACGGTTCTCACCAGTCAGCGGAACTATGTCGGCAATCGTTCCCAGACAGACCAGGTCCAACTGTGCCAGGATCAACTCCTCCGGCAGCCCCAGCGCCTGAGCAAGCCCCCAGGCCAGCCGGAAAGCGACGCCCACACCGGCCAAAGGCAGCATGCTCTCATCCCCGGAAGCCAGCTTGGGATTGACGATTGCTTCCGCTTCAGGCGGCCGGCGCGTCGGCGTATGATGATCGGTGATAATGACCTTTATGCCCAGGCTTCGGGCATGCTCGACAGCGGCGTGGTCGGAAGTGCCGCAATCTACGGTGATGATAGTGCCGATACCTCGCTCGAAAGCCTTATCCACTATGGTGGAACTCAAGCCGTAGCCCTCGTTCAAACGATTGGGCACATAATAGCCGGCATCGAACCCGGCAGCGCTCAGGATGCTGTGCAGCAGAACCGTCGCTGTTACCCCGTCCACATCGTAATCCCCGTAGACCAGGAAACGGTTCCCGGCCGCCGCCGCCTCGATTATCTGCGCCACCGCTTCCGTAACTCCCGGAAGCATATCCGGCGGCGGCAGATGCCCGAACCGGGGATTGAGATATGCAGCTACCCTGTCAGGTTCGCTCACGCCGCGAATAAGCAGCAACCGGGCCATCAGCGACGAAATGCCTGCAGATGCGGCCATGGTGCTGATATCAACATCAGCTATCAAGCTATAATTCCACTCAGCTCTGCGCAAGTTATCTCCAAAATACAAGAAGGGCCCCCTTCAACAGGCGGCCCTTCTTTATGTTATTCTCAGTATCGTTTCTTTTTAGGTCGGTGTTTAACGGCCTTGCTGCCGGCGTCCGATGTGCCTCCGCCGTTCGGCTGCGCCCCCAGGTCTGCAGCCACGGCCGCTGTCGAGCCGTCACCGTCAATTCTCAGCGCTGCCGAAGCGCTCCCGCCGGCGATCTTGGCTCTGCCTGTATTCTTCTTTTTTTGTTCAGCCAGCTTCCAGTCTACAAGTATCTGGCTGGCATTGAATATGGAGGAGTAGCAACCGCAAGTCAGACCTATGAACATAGCGATCGCCAGACTGTGTATGGAGGCTCCACCGAAGATCATCAGGGCTATGACCGTGAACTCGACGTTGAGCATGGTGTTCAACGACCGGGACAGTGTCTGATTGATGCTCCTGTTGACCACATCTTCAATGCCCGCCTGCTTATCCAGTCGCAGATTCTCACGTATGCGGTCAAAGATGATAACCGTATCGTTCATCGAGTAGCCCACCGCCGTCAGCAGAGCCGGCACGATGAAGCTGTTTATCGGTATCTTGGTAATGGCAAAGAACCCCAGCAATACCAGCGCATCATGGAGCAATGCAATTATACCGGATACGGCAAACTTGTAATCATACCTGATGGTGACGTACAACATTATCCCCATCAGGCCTATGACAAGGGCAACCAGTGCGTTGCGCTGCAATTCCTTGCCTATGCTTGGCCCGACCATATCAACACTGATGTCCTTCTGCTCTACGCCATACGCTGCCTGAAGAGCATCGCTGATACTGTTATTGACACTGTTGCTGGAGCCTTGAATGGCTATGATAAGCTCGTTTTTAGAGCTTTTAAGCGACTCGCGGCTTATGTTGAACTCCTGCAGCCTCTCAGCGACGTCATCTTCCGTGAACTGTGCAGGCATGTTTACCCTGATCTCTGTTCCACCCGTAAAATCGATGCCGAGCTTAAACGGCGCTCTTATCGCGGGGTTGAAAACATTCAGCACCATGGCTATTATGCCGGCCAACAGCATAACCGTCGACAAGGCATACCAATATTTTCTAGTACCTACAAAATTGAGGTTACACTTCATTGCTTATCCGTCTCCTCTATGCCTTGAAGTAGACCTTCCGGTTATTGAACATTCCTACGGCGCATGCCAGATCCATCAGATACCGCGTCAGTACGATGGCTGTAAACAGACACAACACGGTGCCTATACCCAACGTAACGGCAAATCCCTTGATGGGTCCGGTTCCCCATATAAACAGGACGACTGCCGATATCAAAGTCGTCAGATTACCATCGAAGATCGCCGAGAAGGCGCGCCTGAATCCGGCATCTATGGCAGAACGTATGGTCTTGCCGGTGCGCAGTTCCTCCCTGATCCTCTCGAATATGATCACGTTGCCGTCTACGGCCATTCCCACCGACAATATTATGCCGGCGATGCCGGGCAGCGTCAGCGTTGCGTGCAGCCCCGCCATAATAGCCAGAAGCACCATCGCATAGACTGTCAGAGCGATATTAGCCATCACTCCGGGCAAACGATAGTAGATGGCCATAAAGAGCAGCACCGCCGCCAACCCGATAATACCCGCCAGCTTGCCTTTGGTAACGGATTCCTGTCCCAGGGTGGGTCCTACTGTTCTGTTTTCGACGATCTCGACCGGAACTGGCAGTGAGCCTCCCTTGAGCAGAACCGCCAGATTCTGAGCTTCCTTAAGATCTTTGAAGCCGCCGCTGATCTCTCCCCGCCCTTCGGTGATAGGCGTGTTTATGTTGGGTGCGGAGATAATCCTCTTGTCCAGAACTATAGCCAGTATCTCACCGACGTTTCTGGTGGTGAAGTCCCTGAACTTCTGCGTGCCTTCGGCATCCAGAGCGAAGGAGACAGACGGCTCGCCGTTCTGATCGAATATTGCCGATATCTGCTTGGGCTGCAGATTGCCGCCGCTTATTACCAGCGGGCAAGCCTCCAGCACCTTCTCCATGGGAACTTCCTTGCCGTCTTCCATGAACTTATAGACTTCACGGCCGGAATCGTCGATATGCCTCTGCATCTTGATCTTCCACTCGGCCGGAATGTGCCTGAACTCCATCACGGCCAGGGTCTGCAGCATATCGGCGGCTTTGCGAGCGTCTTTAACGCCGGGCAGTTCCACGATCAGCTCCCGGTCGCCCTTGACCTGAAGCAGCGGTTCGGCAATGCCCAGACCATCGACTCTGTTGCGCATGATCTCCTTGACATCGCGGACGACGTTGGCATTAACCTTTACCTTCTCCGTATCCTTGAGCTGAAGAACGAGTCTGGTGCCACCCTTCAGATCAAGACCGTAATTCAACGGAATCGTGGAGATGAAATATGCTGATAAAGCGACAATAGCCACCAGCAGCATCGCTTTTACAGGGCCTTTAAATTTCATGCGAATCCTCCCCCCGGGTCAGTAACTCGTTTGATTATATTATGCCTCACGTGGGACTGTCAATAAAACTTGGGCTGGCCGGAACGTATTCCGCTTCGGGTAAGGGATACCCGCTGTCGGATCAAGCCCGCTGTTCAAGGGCGTTTCCACGGTAACTTGCCAGGAAATCAGCCGAGTAAGCCGAGAAAACATCTTTTAGAACAGCCTGCCGTATACCCTGCATCAACCGTTTATAGAAGGCCAGATTATGCGTGGTTGCCAGTATGGCGGCCAGCATCTCGCCGCATTTGAAAAGATGACGCACGTAAGCCCGGGTATATCCTTTGCAGGCCGGACACGGACAGCCCTCCTCAATGGGACGGTAATCCTCGGCATAGGCGGCATTTCTGATGTTCATTCGGCCCTGCATGGTGAATACGGTCCCGTTGCGACCCATCCGGGTGGGCAGAACGCAGTCGAACATGTCCATGCCTCTGGCGACACCGTCGATTATATCCTCCGGCAGGCCGACTCCCATAAGATACCGCGGCGAATCCACGGGCAAGGCGGACGCCGCTGCCGACAGAGCCGGAAGCATCTCCTCCTTGCTCTCGCCCACGCTCAGGCCGCCGACGGCGTATCCGGCAAAGCCGATATCCGTGATCCGGCGGGCGCTCTCAAGGCGGAGATCAGGGTAAACACTGCCCTGAACTATGCCGAAGAGCGTCTGTGCCCCGTCCTGGAATGCCTGACGGCAGCGGGCGGCCCACCTGGTGGTCCGCTCCAGCGATTCCCGGGCGTAGTCCCGGTCGCAGGGATAAGGCGAACACTCGTCGAAGGCCATGATGATGTCGGCGCCGATCCGGCGCTCTATCTCCATCACCCCCTCGGGTGTGAAGGTATGGTAAGATCCGTCCACCGGAGATTGAAAGCGCACCCCCTCCTCGGTGATGCGTCGCAAAGCGGAAAGGCTGAAGACCTGATATCCTCCGGAATCGGTCAGGACGTTACCGCTCCAGTTCATGAAGCGGTGTATGCCACCCGCCCTCTCTATCAACTCTGCGCCCGGACGCAGGTAGAGATGAAAAGCGTTGCTCAATATTATGCCGGAGGCCAGATCGACCAGATCATCATTCCTGATGCCCTTTACGGTTGCCCTGGTGCCCACAGGCATGAAAACGGGCGTGGCCAGATCGCCGTGGGGCAGGCTAAGCAAACCGGCTCTGGCGCCGGTATCGGACGAAACAGCCTGAAGTTCAAAAACCAATCTCTTCCACCTCCTCGTCGGGAGCCGCCCTGAGAGCATCCAGCAACAGCGCCGTATCGGGCGGCAACGGCGCTTCGAAGCACATCTCTTCACCAGTGGCGGGATGCCTGAAAGAGAGCCGGAACGCATGCAGCGCCTGGCCTTTCAGTTCCTCGATCAGATGACGGACCGCCGGCGATTTCACCGCGGACGGGATGCGCCGCGGACCGTAAACAGGATCACCCACCACCTGATGCCCGATGGCCGCCATATGCACCCTTATCTGATGCGTTCTCCCTGTCATCAGGGTGGCTTCCACCAGCGAGATGCCGTCATGGCACTCAAGGACACGATATCCGGTAGAGGCAACGCGGCCGTCCTGGCGTATGCTCATCTTCTTTCTGTCCGTGGGATGACGTCCTATCGGCGCATCGATAATGCCCCTGGCATCCTCCGGCATGCCGTAGACAAATGCCAGATAGATGCGCTTGACCTCGCGGCGCTGGATATCGCGCGCCAGATTCAGATGTGCCCTGCCGTTCTTGGCCACCACCATCAGCCCGGTGGTATCCTTATCCAGCCGATGCACTATTCCGGGCCTTATGCGATCGCCCACACCGGTAATGTCCGGACAACGATAAAGCAGAGCGTTGACCAGAGTTCCTTCAACTGAGCCGGCAGCCGGATGAACGACCATGCCTCGCTGCTTGTTGATCACGATGATATGCTCATCCTCATAAACGATATTCAGATCGATCTTCTGCGGTCTGGCAGCCAGTTCCACCGGCAGTTTGACATCGCCCTCGACGACGTCCCCGGCCTTGACTTTGCATCCGGGCTTGCATATCTTGCCGTTAAGACATATATCCCCCTGCGCTATGGCACGCTGGACGGCCGTTCTTGAGAGGGAGTAACCCCTGGCAAAGAGCAAACGGTCAAGACGCGCGCCGGCATCCGCATCTTCAATGATAAAAGCATCCCTCATACTTTAGCGGCTCCCGCCGGGTTTCCGGCGGCAACGGCGCGGTGCCGCCAGACACAGTCGGCCGCCAGGGCAACGGCGATCAGCCCCAGGCTCAGCAACTGGGCCTGGGTCAAACCCGACGGCAGGACGACGGCGCTCTCTCCGGCTCTGTATATCTCCACCAGGAAGCGCTCCAGGGAATACAGCACGACGTAATAAAGGATCACCTGGCCGTCATATCTCTTGCGACGGTCTATCAGCAGCAGCAAGGGTATCAAAGCCAGGCTGAGCAGCGATGAATAGATCTGCGTGGGATGGCGGTCTGCCCCGTGCATATGGACGCACCAGGGCAGGTCTGCGGATTTGCCGTAGCAGCACCCGTTAAGAAAACAGCCTATCCTGGTGACGGCATAGCCCAGAGCCACGCCGGGAGCCAGCAGATCGCTGTAACGCAGGAAGTTCATCCTGTTGCGCAGATAAAGAAGCGCCGCCGGAATACCGGCAGCCAGCCCGCCGTGAAAGGAGAGTCCGCCCTCCCAGACCTTCAAAGCTTCCCACGGATCAGACGCATAATAACCCCAATTGAGAAGTACATAGCACAATCTGGCCCCTGCCAGCGCAGCGATCATCACTATCGAGATCAGGTCAACCATCCTCTCGGCACTCAGACCGGCGGCGGCAGCTCTCCTGATGCACCAGATGGAGGCCAGGATAACGCCCAAGGCCAGCATGACACCGTAAGAGGGCAGAACGAAGAATCCGAAATCGACCAGTACAGGTCTCATAATTACTCAGTTACTCCTGTTAAAAAAACAAATTTTCTCTTATTAACTCCGGGTCCTGGCGGAGACCTCTATTTCCGGTTTCATAACCCTGAGTGCCAGCAGCAGAGCACCGGCGGTAATAAAGACATCGGCCAGGTTAAACACAGGCCAGTAAGGCAAACAGATAAAATCGGTCACAACTCCACGGCACACCCTATCGACTGCATTGCCGAGAGCACCGCCGGCGATAAAACCGAGCGGGAGTGCCAACTGCCTGTATTTAAAGGCAGCATAGATAACAGCCGCAACCGTCAGTACGGTAAACGGCAGAAGCAGCCAGCCCATACCGTGCAACAGCCCGAAGGCCGCTCCGTTATTGTTGATGTGGTATATTGTCAGCCAGGATACCGGATATCCGGTATCCCGGCCTGCAGGCACTAAAAACCTTATAAGCACTTTAGATATCTGATCGGCACCCAGGGCAATCAGTGAAGCACTATAGAACGACTTCATCAGGCTTTTCGCTCACTTCTCTCCTGGCATGTCATACAGGTAACGGCATACGGCAGGGCTTCCAGCCTGTCCGTCGCAATACGGTGACCACACTCACTGCAGATGCCGTAGGTGCCGTGCTCCATGCTCTCCAATGCCATATCAATGCGTTTGAGTATCGACTGAGCGTTTCTTATCAGCGCCTCATTCTTCTCCCGTTCAAATGTTTCAGTAGCCACATCGGCGGGATGGTTGTCGTACATGGAGAGTTCGCTCATGGATTCTCTGGCGCTCTCCGATGATTCCCCCTCAACCAAGGTTGTCAGCTCTTCCTCGATGCGTTTCCTCTCGTCCGTCAACTTCTGCTTAAGTTTCTCCAACTCCGGACCTGCTTCAGTCATCGCGCTCTCCTCTCATTTGCTCATCTGAGACTGAATGGCGATAATGAACTTGGCAATGTAACCGGGCACGAACGGCAATGCAGCTATCTTGCTGAGAACTATCAGGAATACGGCAGCCAGAGCGGTCATGCCCAGAATCATACCGAATCCCCTTGCCAACCCGCAGGTGAAGTTTATAAAGATCAAGCGCCTGGTGTTCTGCAGCAGCATGATATACTCACCCATGTTGATGCGTTCCAGCAGACAGGCCAAACGCTCGATATTATCGTTCAGCCGGCCATGAACTGCTCCCCCGGCGCCTTCCGCCTTATCCAGCCTCTCCACGCTTACGGACGCCTGAACCTCCTCACTTCGCAACCCGCACTCGGCATTCGCCATTCGATCTAAGTCCGCATTCCGAATTCGGCATTCCGCATTAGCCTTATCAGACATTCTTTACCACTTCCAGACATCGGTTGCAGAGATCGACATAATGCGTATCGATCCCCACATCCCCGGAATACACCCAGCATCTGGCGCACTTTCGGCCAGCGGCCTTCGATACGCCGATATAGATCCCCGGCCTCTCCACACTCTCAAACACGTAATCACCCTGAGCGCTTCCCAGAGACAGATCGGAAACGATAAAATATTCCCGCAATCCCTGACCGAAGCTCTCCAGGAAGGTTATGGTATCGTTATCAGCCCCTATGCTCAAAGCAGCTTCCAGGCTCTGCCCCACCAGACCGGAGTTCTTGGCGTTCTCAAGAGCCTTGAGCGCTTCCCTGCGTATGGCCAGAAAGCGATCCCAGCGCTCATCCAGAGCCTTATCGTCATAGCCGTCCGGCAGTTCAGGCCATGCCTGCAGTTCAACGCTGCCGGAGCCGGGTGCGGCATAACCCCAGATCTCCTCGGCGGTATGAGAGATCATCGGCGAGCACATCAGAGTCAGGTTGCGCAGAATTATGTTCAATACCGTCTGAGCGGAGCGCCGGGCAACGGATTTCTCCGCCGATGTATAAAGCCTGTCCTTAAGGACATCCAGATAGAACGAGCTCATCTCCACGGCGCAAAAATTATGTATGGAGTGATAGATAGTATGAAACTCATACTTATCATAGGCCTCCGTTACTCTCCGGCAAAGACGATAGAGTTTCATCAGCGCCCATCTGTCTATCTCCATAAGTTCCTCATACGGTAAAGCATCCTTTTCCGCATCGAACCCGTTAAGATTACCCAGCATGAAGCGTGCCGTATTTCGTATACGGCGATAGACCTCCACTACCTGGGAAATGAGCTTCTCCGATCCCTTGATATCGCTTCTGAAGTCAGTGGAAGATACCCAGAGACGCAATATGTCGGCGCCGTATTTTTTGATGATCTGCTGCGGGTCAACCACGTTGCCCAGGGACTTGGACATTTTGCGGCCTTCCTCATCCAGCGTAAAGCCGTGTGTCAGCACCTGCTTATAGGGCGACATACCGGTGGCCCCTACGGATGTAAGCATGGAGGTCTGGAACCATCCGCGATATTGATCGCTGCCCTCCAGATACAGGTCGGCCGGCCATCCCAGTTCCGGTCGCTTGGCCAGCACGGCCCTGTGGCTGACACCCGAGTCGAACCACACATCCATGATATCGGTTTCCTTGCGGAACTCCGTACCGCCGCAATCAGGACACGTGCAGCCGGCGGGCATGATCTCCCCGGCCGGATACTTGTACCAGGCATCGGAGCCCTCGCGAGCAAAGAGATCCTGGACCTCGTTCAGAATACTCTCCTCGATTATTGCCCTGTTGCACTGCTGGCAATAGAAAACCGGCAGCGGCACACCCCATATACGCTGTCGCGACAGGCACCAGTCGGGCCTGTCCTTGACCATATTGGCTATGCGCTCCATGCCCCATTCAGGCACCCAATCTACCTTGTCTATCTCGCCCAGGACGGCGTCCCGGTATTTGTTCACACCAATGAACCACTGCTCCGTGGCCCTGAAAACAACCGGCTTCTTGCAGCGCCAGCAGTGCGGGTAGGAGTGTCTGATATCCTCACGAGCCATAAGATAGCCCGTCTCGTCCAACAGATCGATGACG
>JAQVUQ010000208.1 GCA_028699365.1 bacterium
ATATCCAGCCTTACACGGAATTCAGAAAACGTCTGGATGCCCTGCGGCACGTAGCCTCAGACGAAGGGCTGCCGCTGCAGGTGGAAGAAGCGTATCCGCTGGAGGATTGGCTGAAGATGGCTGTTGCGGCTGAAAACAGGTGCCTGGAATGCTATCGCCGGCGTCTGTCGGCGGCAGCGGCCCGGGCGGCAGCGGATGGTTACGGCTTCTACTCTACTACTTTGCTGGTGAGTCCCTATCAACAGCATGAGGAGATAGCCCGGATCGGTGCCGAGGAGGGGGAGCGCCATGGAGTGAAGTTTATCTATCGTGACTGGCGCCCCGGCTGGCCTGCCGCCAAGCGGGAGATAAGGGAGAAAGGCGTATATCTTCAGCCTTACTGCGGCTGTATCTTCAGCGAGCGGGACAGATATTGCCGCCGGCAGGCGGCAGGCCGATGATGAGCCATGACCTTCTGCTCTCCGATTACAGCTATCACCTGCCGCCGGAGCTTATAGCTCAGGAGCCGGCCGAGCCGCGTGATACCTGTCGCCTGATGGTTATAGACCGCGACAACGGAGAAATAGAGCATCGCATCTTTTACGATATCGTCGATTATCTAAGAGAAGGCGATCTCCTGGTAATCAACGATACCAGGGTCATACCCGCCCGCCTCTTTGGCCGAAAGCAGACCGGAGGCGCGGTGGAGGTGCTGCTGCTGCACCAGGTCAGGCAGGGAGAATGGGAGTGCCTGGTCAAGCCGGGCAGGCGCATACATCCCGGCGACAGCCTGGAATTCGGCGAAGGCCTGAATGCGGAGGTGACGGCGCGCACGGAAGCCGGCGGCAGGATGATCCGCTTTTATTGGGAGGGCGCTTTTCTCGAGGTGCTGCAGCGCCTGGGCGAGATGCCTTTGCCGCCATACATCAAGCGCAAGCTGGAGGATGCGGAGAAGTATCAGACGGTCTATTCCCGTGAGCCGGGATCTGCCGCCGCTCCGACGGCCGGACTGCATTTTACCCCCGGGCTGCTGGAAAAGCTTGAGGACATGGGGGTCCGTTTGAGCCGTCTGACCCTGCACGTAGGTCTGGATACCTTCCGCCCGCTGCGCCACGAGAGCGTGGTGGAACACCGAATGCATTCCGAGTATTACCAGATCCCTGAAGATACCGTGCGGGCGGTCACATCCACACGCCAGAACGGCGGCAGGGTGGTGGCTGTGGGCACCACCACCACGCGGGCTCTGGAGGCAGCTTTCTCCGGTCCGGAACCGGTTTGTTCCGGCTGGACGGATATTTTCATTTATCCTGGATTCGCCTTTAAAGCCGTCGATATGCTTTTAACTAATTTTCATCTGCCCAAAACCAGTCTGCTCCTGCTTGTCAGCGCCTTTGCCGGGAGAGATCTGGTGCTGGACTCTTACAATCTGGCGGTGCATGAGGGCTACAGGTTCTTCTCTTTTGGGGATGCCATGCTTATAGTGTGATAGTGTTGTTTTTCAGGGATTGACCGGGGGTATATCTATCTATGGATCTATGGCGGTATGGAGAGCAATGCCGATGAGAAGTGCAATAAGATCACGCTTTATCAGATATTCGCTGATTATCGTCCTGCCTCTGCTGGTAGTGGGGGCGGCGCTTCTTTATCAATACTACCGTGATAAGCAGAGCGATATCAGGCTGTCCGTGCTGGCTCAGGCCAGGTCTGCCTCACAATTGACCACTCTCTGGCTCAGCACTCAGACAGATTCCCTGGAAGCAATAACGATTACCGGTGCAGCCAGGACGCGTGATCTGCCCGTGCTCAAGGCTTACTTTACCCGCTTGATTAAGGGGAGAAGCGCGTGGACCAACATTGTTATGACGGATAAAGACGGGCGGGTGCTTGTCAGCTACCTTCCCTCTCGCCCCGGAATGAGTTTAGCCGACCGGGATTATTTTATCCAGGCCAAGCGCACCGGCCGGCCTTACGTCTCGAACCTGATCGTCAGTGGGCGTTTTACCGGGCAGTCGGTAGCGGCTATCGGATATCCGGTGAAGGATGAGAACGGCAATTTTAGCGGTGTCATGGCACTGGCGCTGAGACCGGAAGGATTAAGCGATATATTCTCCCGGCTGATGTTGCCTCAGGGATATGTTATCAGCGTTTTCGACCGGCAGGGTGTTCTTGTCGGTCGTAATATCGCTATGCAGAAATACCTGGGCCGCCGTTATACAGGCGAAATTATTGGAGCGGCTCTGGCCGGAAAGACCGGAATATCCGCCGGCAACAGCCCTGTCGATGGAGTGCGCCGCCTTCTGGCCTATGCTCCGGTTGGGAATACCGGATGGGCTCTTGTTACCGGGGCTCCTGAAGGGATAATCTTCGGAGGCTTCCGCCGGACTGTATGGGCTTTCCTGATCTTTGTTGCCGTAATGCTGCTGCTGGCTCACTTGCTGGCTGTTTTTCTGGCCCGGCGCTTTACCCAGCCCATAATCAGCATCGAGGAGGCAGCCGTCAGTATAGGGAACGGTCAGTTGGATACCCGGGTATATGTAAATAGTAACGATGAACTGGAAGAGCTTGCCGAGGAGATAAATCGCATGGCTGAGGAATTACAGCTTACAGCCAGATCCAGAGCCGATTTTCTGGCCAGAGTATCGCATGAACTGCGTTCCCCTCTGACCGTCGTCCGCAGCTTTCTCGATCTGACGTATGCCGGAAAACTGGGAGATGTTCCGGAGCCTATGCATAAGGGGTTGGACTCCGCCTTGAGACAGTCACAGAGGCTGCAACAGGTTATAGAGGATCTTATCGCTCTATCTGACCTGGAAGCCAGGCGGGTGGATCTTAAAAGGGATGTAATAGACCCGGCCGGGACGCTGCACGATGCGGTCGGGGATTTACTGCCTGCAGCCGAGAGCAAGGGGCTTTATCTTAAGCTGGAGATGCCCGGATCGTTGCCACGGATAAGGGGGGATCGTGTCTGGCTGGAGGATATTCTCAGGAAGGTTATAGACAACGCCATCAAGTTTACCGATAAGGGCGGGGTGACGGTCACGGCCTTCCGCAGCCAGGGCTGGCTGCGTATCGAGATCAACGATACCGGCATGGGGATAGTTGCAGAGAACCTGGAGCGCATCTTCGAGCGGTTTTATCAGGTTGAGGATATCAACATCCGCCATGCCCAGGGCAGCGGCCTGGGTCTGCCCATAGCCAGGCTGGTGATCAAATTGCACGGCGGGTCTGTCTGGGCGGAGAGCCCCGGGATCGGTAAAGGGAGCACCTTCATCATCCTGCTGCCGGATATAGCTTGATATCTGAGCCTTTTCGTAATTGATCCATCTGTATAATCTATTGTGCGCGTATACTACGCAGTGGAAGAAGGATTTGTAATTGTTTCAACCCGGCCAAAGCTGTAAAATAACTATCTATTCGTTGGACAATTCGTGGTATTGACAGAGCAAAGCTTGGTAGCTATAATAATGTCATAACGTTTAAGTGTAACTGTCAAGTAGTGTTAAGTGCCGGGAAGAACGGTTGCCGGAAACCTATCGGAGGACATTAGTTATGGTTAACATCAGGCATGTAGCAGCCAGGGCCGGAGTCAGCGTAACAAGCGTTTCTAATGTGCTGAATGACAACAAGGGTACTGTCAGTGAGGAAAAACGCCGGTTGATTCTGCAGACGATTGAGGAGATGGGCTACAGACCAAACCGCCGGGTTCGACAGTTGCGCAAACAGGCCAATCTGACCATCGCGGTGCAGATCGATTCTACGGCAATAAGCTCCAATATCTGGCGACCGACGATTGCTCTCGATATGATACTCCTGCAGGGTATCGGCAGGCAGGCAGAGGAGAGAGGCTATCATACGCATATCCTGATCCCGGAACAGAGCCGGGACATAGAAGATATCTACCGGCAGGTGATCAAAGAGAACGCTGTTGACGGCATCGTATTAGTCGGATTCAGTAGCGCGCTGGACGATTGCCTGATAAAGCCGCTTCTTGAAGAACTGAAACAGTGTGCCATACCGTGCGTAACCAGGGATACCAGGTTGTATGCACAGGGGGTGCCATATGTTATATACGACCTTTCGAACGGAATCAATGCCGCTGCCGGACGGCTGGCAGATCTGGGACACAAACGGGGTGCCTACATAGGCACGGTAGATCGTAAGATAATCAATAGCTGTCCGCCGCGCTTTTGTCTCTTTGAATCATGTCTGGCAAAGCACGGCCTGTCGTTTGCGGAAGAACTGGTCTTTGATGAAAGGACTGAGTTCGATGCATATCGGCGCACTTTGCAGATAATAGATAACGATATCCTGCCTACTTTTATTGTTTATTCTTCCGACCATCTGGCCATGACCGGCCTGGAGGCCATGCACGATCGGGGCATAAAAGTCCCCCGGGACGTGTCTCTGGTATCCATTGATAACGCTCCTTACGCTGCCACGGCCAGGGTGCCGCTGGCTACTATTGATCAGCATCACTTGGAACAAGGTCGTGTTCTGGCCAGGGTATTGCTCGATCAGGTGGAGAACAAGGGAGCTAGCGCACCCGATATAACGCTGGTGCGCTCCGACTTCATCGAGCGGGACTCCCTCGGCGGTGCAAGGGGGGAATCATAGACAGGATAGACTTGTTTGCGCTAGCGCAATTTACAGAGATGTTGTTTGGCTAAAAGGAGTAATTTAGGAGGTAATTGGAAATGATTAAGGAAAGACGGATTTACACTCACGGCTTCACTCTAATTGAACTACTGGTTGTGATTGCCATCATTGCAATACTCGCTTCTATACTTTTTCCTGTCTTTGCCAAGGCCAGGGAAAAGGCCAGAAGCGCCCATTGTCAGTCAAATCTGAAGCAGATCGGACTGGCAATGTCCATGTATGTTCAGGACTGGGATGAGGCCTATCCCTCTATGCGGAAAACCGGTGTGGATCCCGTATGGAATCTGGGAGGCAGTAACTACTGGTATAACCGGTTGTTGCCATATGCCGGCAAGAAATATGTAAGCGTATTCTACTGCCCCAGTTCTCCATCGGTTGAGAAAAACAATCCCGTCTTAAACGGCAACTATACATACAATTACGGCTCATTCAGTTCCGGGACTGTGATCAGAACACTGGCTGATATCAAATACCCGGCCAATCTCTACATGATACTGGACGGATCGCATCAGGAGTTGAACATGTCCGCCAGGAACTTTACGACCACCAGGCCGGGGGCGGATTTAAATACGCTGCAGTATATACCCGGCGCCGGAGGGGCGGACGCTGCTGTCTGTAATGCTGCCAATCCAGCCTTTGTGGACTTTAACACTCCCAGGGGAGGATGGAGAGATTTCATGCAGGGACGGCATGCCGGAGTGGTCAACGTTCTCTGTGCCGACGGGTGCGTGTATTATTCTTTGGG
>JAQVUQ010000209.1:0-3354 GCA_028699365.1 bacterium
CTATGACGGCAAAGGCAACAGAGTATCCGAGACAGACCAGAGAGGGTATACCACCAGTTATACCTACGATGTGTTAGGCAGAGTGACCCGGACAACCTACCCCGACAATACCCATGAGGATTATACCTACGACAGTATGGGGAGAAAGATAACCTCAACCGATGCCAGGGGTAACGTTACCAGCTATACCTATGACAGTAACGGTAATCTCATATCCCAGACCAACCTCGGCGGAGGAATAACGACCTATACCTACGACACCTTTGGTCGGCAGGTAAGCGTAACCGATCCGGATGGCAATACCACCACCAATACCGACGATGCCGCCGGCAATATTACCAGAACAACCTATGCCGACAGTACCCATGCAGACTATACCTACGACAGCAGCGGCAACAAGCTGACACAGACCGATCAGAGCGGGCGGACAACGACCTATACCTACGATGCCAATAACAGGGTAAGCACAGTCACCGTCTCAGACGGCAAGGTAACCAGCTATACCTATGACTCAGCCGGCAGGAAGAGCACCGCAACCGATCCCTCCGGCGGCGTGACCACCTATACCTACGATGCCGCCGGCAGACAAGTGACTGTGACTGATCCATCCGGTAATACTACTACAAGTAGCTATGATGCTATGGGCAGGGAGAACAGGATAACCTATGCTGACAATACCCATGTGGACTATACCTATGACAACAATGGCAACAAGCTGACAGAGACAGACCGGAGTGGGCGGACAACGACCTATACATATGATGCTGTAGGCAGAGTAGTTGCAGTTACTAATCCAGCGGGCGAAATCACGACCTATACCTATGATGCCGCCGGCAACAGAACCGCCGTTACCGATGGTGAAGGCCACACCATTACCAGTAACTATGACAGCCGGGGGCAAGTTACCAGTGTGACCGATCCGTCCGGGAGAGTGACCAGCTATACCTACGACAGCAATGGCAACAGGATAACGGCAACCAATTCTGATGGAGAAACTACGACTTACACCTACGATGCTAATGGCAGAGTAACCGCTGTCACTAATCCCAATGGTCAGACCACCAGCTTTACCTACGATGTCGCCGGAAACAGGATTGCTTTGACAGACGGGGAGGGTAATGCTACCGGCTTTACCTACGATAGTATGGGCAGGGTGACCAGCACCATCTACCCGGATACGGATAGCAACCCCAATAACGAGAGAGTAAGCTATACCTATGATAACAGCGGCAACATACAGACCAGGACCACCTGCAACGGAGAGGTAACTACCTATACCTACGATGCCGATAACCGTCTGACGGGAGAAGTGCGCCCTGAAGGCAGCATCAGCTACAGCTATGACGATATGGGCCGGCGCACTGCCATGAGTGATCCCTTTACCGGTACCACTACCTATAGCTATGATGACATGGGCCGTGTAGAGAGCGTAACCTATTCTAACAACAAGACCGTAAGCTATACCTATGATGAGGCTGGCAGAAGGACAACTATGACCGATCCATCAGGGGATAGGACTACCTATACCTATGATGTGGCAGGTAGGCTTAGTAGCGTTACCCAAGTAGATACCGGCACCACCTCCTACACCTATGACGATAGCGGCCGTATAACGGACGCAGCCTACGGCAACGGTACCACCGAGAGCAAATCATACGATGCCGCCGGCAGGATAACCGAAGTGGAGTATACCGACAGCGGCAGCAATACCCAGAGCAAGTTTGCCTACACCTATGATGAGGCTGGCAGGAAGAGCAGCGTTACTGACAAGGATGATAACGTTACCAGCTATACCTATGACAGTGCCGGGAGGCTCACGGAGGAGATAAAGAAAGACGAGAACGGCGACACCGTTTACAAGAATGCCTACTCCTATGATGGCGCCGGCAACAGGACACAGCAGGTGTATACAGATTCTCAGAATAACGTTACTACCAGTGCCTATACCTACGATGAGAGGAATAGGCTGGTTACCAATGGTAACACCAGCTATACCTACGACGATAACGGTAATATGAAGACTAAAACCGTACAGGGAGTGGGCACAACTACCTACACCTATGACAGCGGAAATCATCTCACCGGCATTATCGAACCGGACAACAGCGTGACCACCTACACCTACGATGCAGACGGCATAAGGCGCAGCGGTACCAGTGACGGAGTAACGACCCAGTATATCTATGACGGCACCAGGCTTATAGCTGAAGTAGAGGGCGGCAATGTTGTCAGGAGCTATACCTATGGAACGGACCTTATAGGTATGAGCGATGGCGAAGACAGCATATGGTACCAGAAAGACGGTCTGGGGAGTGTGACTAACCTCAGTGATGCTGACGAGACTGTAACTGACAGCTATGTCTATGATGCTTATGGGAATCTCCTGGGCCATAGCGGCACCATAGATCAGCCCTACCAGTATGTGGGGGCGTTAGGTTACTACCAGGATGACAGCGGACTACAGCTTTTAACTAGCAGGTACTACGATCCCAATGCGGGTAGATTTACTACAGTTGATCCGATAGGTTATACTGGGGGATATAACCTATATGGGTATTTGGATGGAAATCCTGTTAATGGCGTTGATCCAGATGGGCTAATTCCAGATTTACGTCCCCTAATACCAGTTATACCTGTATTGCCTCCGGTAATACAAGAATTAGTTGTGGCAGGATTAATAACTCAGGAAACGGCACAAGAGTTAAACGAATTTGTAAACTCATTTGATGCTGTTGGACGTGAGATAATGCAACGATATTTAAAGCGGGACCGTAATAAATATACTGTGACGGATAGATGGGGGCCGTATTTAATGAATGCTGGTTCATTAACTGTTGCGACCAGAGATGCTCTAATAAAACGTGTTGGGAAGATGACCAATAGTAAGGAAAGGATTAACGTGCCAGTTAGTATGTCACTAGACGAGGGGGCAGGTACAGTTTTTACTAATAAAACTGGTTATCAATTGCTATACGGAACAGATAATTACATTATCACTGGTGAGCTAAGCCGGAGTTTTAACGGCCGAGCATATCATTACAAATCAGTTGATCCATTATCTTTTTCTTGGGTTGATGAGATAAATGCGAATACTAAATACTCGCTTGATAAGATTGCCAAAATACTTGAGTTTACGAAGATATTTATACCATACCCTATTGAAATAAAATGGAAAGCAAATGTTGAATTTTGTTTCAATCCTAAGACAAAGCTATCTACAGGTGATCAATGGCCGTTTGTATGGTATAACTGGAATAAGTAACAAAAGGTTATAAGGAGAAAATGTTATGCGGAAAAAATGGTATATAATATCGTTATTGTTGCTGGTTTTAGTTAGTGGTGTATCTTTCTTTA
>JAQVUQ010000209.1:3364-5351 GCA_028699365.1 bacterium
TCAATTAATATGTAGAACTAACTTGCTTAGCATTTCAGCTGGTCTGCAAAATCGTTTATTTGATAGCGGTCGAATACCGAATAACTTTAATTGGTGCGATAGTATAAGCTGTGAAATCCCTGCCTTTCGTTTTATATGTCCAGGAGCGAGTGATTACCAGAGTAACAAATGTAATTACGGATTAAATAAATACTTATGTAACATACCCCTTGAAGAAGTTAAGGAGCCTTCTAAAACTGTTCTAATATTTGAGAGTGAAGGGGGATGGAATCGTATTGGTGATTACACGGATATGATTAAACAGCCTCGTCATTTAAAGGGATATCAATTTTTATTTGCTGATTTTAGGGTGAAGATTATCGAAAAAGAAGACCTAAATAAAATAAAGTGGAAGCCTTAGTACCTGGTTTCAAAGGACCGGGTACTAAGAACGTAACCGGTGACCGGAAAGAGGCTTCGAGCCGAAGCTTCACACGGTTAACCGGATTACGATAATAAAGTTAAACATAAGTATTTGCGTATGCTTAACGGGCATAAATGGCCCGAATGGCCCTCGCACATTGACAAAGGCATAAGTCATCTCTTAGGCGACCTTTTGCATCATGTCCTGAAGCTTCTCCGTGGTGAAGTTCCAGTTGATCGGCTGGGCCTTCTCATTGTAAAGAGCTTCAAAGCGCATGATGCTATCTGTCAACTCGAATAATCGTGAGCAAGGGACGCACCTTGATTAATTTGAATAACTGGGTGCGGATAGGTAGCAGAGCGGGAGGATAGGTAACTGTCTGGACAATAGGCACCGACACCGTGCCCCTGGATGCAGATATAGATTCGGACAACGACGGCATACTTGCAGGAAGCATAGATGAAGAAAATATGGAAGATATCCCCGGGGATATCACCAAACCCGGCAAGCTGACAGGCATCAACGACAACGACAACGATGCAGACGGCATCCTGGACTTTGCCGACGGCTACAGCTATGAGGGCACCGCCGCCGATGCACAGTGCGCAGGCGAGCAGTTCATCCCCATAGAGCTGGAGCTTGACAGCAGCATCAACGTCAATACCGCCAAAATAAAAGTAGAGTATTGCAACGACAGCGTAGCCCTGCCCGAGAGCATAAACAAGACCGGCGTAGCCCCCCGCTTCACATACGCCCTGACCGGCAACGGCAAGCTCAGGCTATGGACAAAGAACGGCGGCACAGCCAGAAATAAAGCCAGCGTCAACTCACAGGGAGATTTCATCCCCAATAACGAGAGCATAGATCTTAGCAAATTTACTTTCATCGAAGGAACAAGACGAGTGCCGTGGACTGCAAAAAATACATCTGCTGGTTTTACAGGGCTGATTTACCGAAAAGAAGATTAACGTAGCGAGTAGAGGCGTGTCAACAGTAGCCATTTAGGCTATAGAAAGGTGGCTGTTTTCTGTAAAGAGGCGTAAGGGACGTTGTCGACTGCAAAAAATACATCCGCTGGTTTTGCAGGGCTGATTTACTGAAAAGAAGATTAACGTAGCGAGTAGAGGCGTGTCAACAGTAGCCATTTAGGCTATAGAAAGGTGGCTGTTTTCTGTATTAGCCGTGGATTATATTGAGAGAGCGTGCTTGAAGGCATAGCAAAGCATTTGTTCAGCATAGCCTATCTGATGAGGTAAACATTCGGGCAAAGATCTCTCAGGCGGCTTTACGATGATAAATGTGGTATAGCCCACCGAGAATAGGTTGAGATGATAATGATGTCTCTGCCGTTGGCACCACTGGAGACTGTTCTTTCGGGATGGGCGTTTGCTTGCCAATGCCTTGATGAGTTCTTTCCGGATTATAGTAGTTCGTCACATACTCGGAAAGTAATCTCATAAGGTGTCGTTCGCTCATGGGAATGATATGGTCAAGCAGTTCCCAGCGCAGTAGTCCGATGCAGCGCTCGCAGATTCCATTCTGCCAGGGGCTTCGATAGCCGGTTCTCACTGGTGTTATACCGGT
>JAQVUQ010000210.1 GCA_028699365.1 bacterium
GGAAGAACCTGTGGCAGCCGGCGCCTACGCGTCAGTTACGGGGGGGGGCTCTGGTCTATCCGCTTAATACGGATGATCTGCTGCTGAACTATGGCAATGAGAAGGGTATCTGGTCAACTGAGGTAGCTATTCTGCAAATGTATAACCTACCGGAGAGCATGGTAGATGAGCATATTAATAAGTTAACTGAGCATGTGCTGTATTCAGGTTCACCCGTAGGCATGGTTTCTCTCATAGCTGAGAATAGTTGGGATTGGCAACGTCTTGCCGGTGCTTATGATGAACAGGCTTCTCATGCAGCTAAGCTTCAAAGAGAGGGTAAGGCGCAGAGTGCTACAGTAAGCAAATTTGCGCATTGGTATGCGGATAGCTACCCCGAGGTTTCTCCGTCACAGGTATGGTACCAGCCGGGAGGCTGGCATGGAGTTTCTGCAGATGATACCGGTATACTAGCCTGTACTCGGCATTATCGGGTGCGTTTACGGGCCGAACGCAACGGCGGTTTGAAGCTTACAGATTTGAGAGCCTATGCGGAGAACCTGCAGGATCCATACTGGGATGAGATAAGCCGGGATAAATTTGCCATCTGGGTTGTGCCATTTTTGCTGGATGGCAGCCGCTACAGGCTTAACGGTAATGGAGAGACAACGTTAACAGATATACCCACTAACCAACCTATGTGTTTTATGCCTGTGGCAATACCGTATAAAGATTGTCCTGCACATGGCAAGTTAAGTGAGGTAGATGAAAAGAGTTTTCTATGGGAAGAGAGCGATTTGGTTGCCGAGTGGAGTTTTAATGATGACGAGATTCTTGTTAAAGTCAAACCATGCGGAAGTGCCAGCCAGGCCGGATTGCAATTAGTCTGTAACCCGCAAGTGCTGGATATGGCAATGGTTCTCGATGGTAAAACGGTTTTTCTTTCCAAGCTTTTGCCGGGGATTTACAATTCGTCAAGGCTAGCAATTGTGAATTCTTCAGAGGAATGCGTTGGGGTTACAATGAATATATTAGGCCAGGGAAAGAAAGAAATTTTTTGTTGTAAATGGGAGAGAGAGAGCAAGAGACCGGTCTGCAGGCTTACTATCAGCAATGCTTCCAGGCCAGAATTGTGTCTCAGACTCCGGCTGACAGAGTGTGGTAAGGATCAGCGGCAGATAACAGTATAACTGGCGGCACATAGAGACGCAATGAAAACGAAGATTTGAAAGGGCGATCAAATAATGAAGAAAAGACTTCTTTGCTCCTATATAATAATACTGCTTGCATTGGTGATCATGATAGTCGGTTGTAACAGTGAGAAAGAAGAACAGCAAGGCAAGACGGTTGTAACCATAGCCTGTGGCTATTCACCTACTGATATTGGCATCCGTGTCATCGGCAAGTCAATCGATGAGTTTGCGAAGCAGAATCCCGATATAGAAGTGAAGAAGATATGGCTTACTCAGCAATATCAGCCGAAGTTGATGACCATGATAGCTGGCGGAAATCCTCCTGACATTTTTCGCTTATCGCCTGATTTTGTGCCAACTTATGTACAGCGAGGAACTCTTAAAGCACTTGGAGCATATATCGCCAAAAGCGACGTATTGAATTTGGAAAATTTCTATCCCCAAGTATTATACAAGTATAGATATGATGTTAAGATTAAGGCCATAGGCAAGGGACCGATATATGGGTTTGGAACTGATTGGTCGCCGGACTATACTCTGTTCTACAATAAAGACATGTTCGATAAAGCTCATTTGCCGTATCCGACCAAGAGTATGAATTGGGCAGAGTTCCGTGAGACAGCACGGAAGCTGACTATAGGACAAGGAGGACGGAGGCAGTTCGGCGGTTTGGTAGGGGATATACCTTTGTTGGTAGCTCAGAACGGCGGCAGTGTCTTTAGTCCGGATGGCAAGAAATGTTTGCTTGACAACTCGCAGGCTATAGAAGCATTTCAGTATATGGTTGATCTGAGAATTAAGGATAAGGTGATGCCTTCTCTCAGTGATATGCAGAATTCCAATCAGTTACAGCTCTTCCAGACCGGCAGGCTGGGCATGTTCTTCTCTGGCAGGTTCTATGTACCCATAGTACAAGAGCAGATCAAGAGCTTCAGATGGGGAGTAGCCCCGGGGTTGCATCAGAAGAAGAGAGTGAACATGGTGACCGGACCTGTTGGGTGGGTAATGAGCAGCAAGGTTAAACATCCGGAAGCCGCCTGGAAGCTGATGGAACATCTTGTAGTGGGGAATTGTGAGAAGGAATTAGCTGAGACGGGTTACAATATCCCGGTAATCAAAAAGATAGCTGAATCAGATATGTTTCTCAGCAATCCTCGCCACCCGGCAGGGCTTAACAAAATATTCATGGATGAGGTAAAGTATACTCTGCCCAGTCCGCTGACACCGTATGCACCTACTGATCGCTGGCAAAGGATAATAAATGACGAACTGGACCTGGCCTATCTGGGAAAGCAGACAGCCCGGCAGGCAGCACTTAACGCTACCAGCAAGATCAACTTACTGCTGGCCGAGGGCATAAAGTGACAAAGAGACTATTAGACTGAAGGCCATATTCTTCCTGAGATCGAGCGTGATGCCTCAATAAAAAATCTACTCAAGAGGGGGTACGAGTTGACAATTGACTGGCATCTCCCTATAGTGATAAGCTAAATGTTAATCTTGCTTGAGATGCAGATACTATTGATGTTCGTGAATTTCTGCAACAGAGCACTTTGGCGATAACGCCTGTAGTTCTGCTGCCGAAAGATATTCCAGAGTGTTGCGGTTTTGCCCGAACATCAATAATTGGTCAGATCGTAGGGGCGAAGTTGGGCAATCAAGAACAACGTGATTATTAATGCATTCAGCAAAGAGAGGGTACATAAAATGGAAATAGGTGTAATCAATAATCTATGCAACGAGGGACGCTGTTTCGATCATGTAAGCAGTTTCGGCCTGCATGTCTGCCAACTGGTAAGCTGGGATATGTCTTTAGCCCGGCCGGACATAGCCGATAACGCCAGAGAAGCGGCAGCCGATGCCGGCGTCCGTATCTGCGCCGTCTGGGGCGGAGTGCCGGGACCGGCACAGTGGAACTTCACCGGAGGTCCGGTAACCCTGGGCCTGGTGCCGGAGGAATACCGCCGGGAGAGGGTTGATGCGCTTAAAAAGTGGGCAGATTTTGCTCAGCGCGCAGGAGCCCCGGCAGTTATCACCCACTGCGGCTTCATACCGGAGAACATGACCGATCCCGCCTATCCCGGTGTTGTGGATGCCATCAAAGAGGTAGCCGAATACTGTGGAGAGAAAGGCCTGGAGTTCTGGTTTGAGACCGGGCAGGAGACGCCGGTAGTGCTGCTGCGGACCATAGAGAGAGCGGGCACAGGTAATCTGGGCATCAACCTGGACCCGGCCAATCTGTTGTTGTACGGAAAGGGCAATCCCATAGATTCACTGTCCGTCTTCGGCGAATATGTCAGGAACATCCATGCCAAGGACGGCCTCTGTCCTACCAACGGTGAGAACCTGGGCAAAGAGGTTCCGGTAGGCGACGGCATGGTGCGCTATCCGGAATTCATGGCCAGGCTCAAGGAGATCGGGTTTGACGGAGAGCTGATCATCGAGCGTGAGATCAGTGGCGAAGAGCAGATCAGGGATATCCGTAAGACAGTTACCGATCTGCAGAGCTGGCTGTAGTATTGATATCTGCGAGCGATTGCCCCTTTACATTATCCGGTCACGTGGTATAACCTGACTTTTACAGTTTGCACAGCAGATTAGCCCGGAACAGCTTAATAGACCCTGCGTGCCTCCTGTCAGAGGAAGGACGGCTTCTACGGGATGCGTACGGATTTCAATATCTACAGATCGCTTGAAAGATTCGCAGGTTTCGAGGTGGCATTACAGCGGCATTTGAATGAGCGTGTCAAGGAGACGAGCGGCCGCGACCTTTCAGCATGTCGATTTTTCCCGGCAACACGAATGATTCCTTCACGCTTCAGCCGACCATGAAGGATATCAAGGAGTCATACGGGATGGATAATAGGGACAGCGCCTCTTTTTTGAGGAGTACTTTTATAAATGGGCGCTGGCCCTATTTAGTGGAGAGTTGTCATGCAGGGAATGCGTGGGAGAGAAGCAGTATCCTCCACCGGGCATCATGATCTCCAGCGTTCTGCGGGTCACCTCGAGCTGAATGGCCAGAAACCTGTCTATAAGCAGCAAGCCGGCCGGATCATCGGTGATGCGGAATATACCGTCTCCTGGTTCCAGCGCGGGACCGGAGAAGACACAGAAGCCCACATGATCGGCAAATTGCTCTTAGCGGAGATCGATCTGGCCACAGCCGGTCGCTCATCCGACAAGCAGATTCCCGGTGAAGTTGCCGCTTTGTTGAAATACATCCGCAGCAATATATTGAGAGGGTAGCGGTACTGCTGCCTTCTTTAATCCCAGAGGAATTGTGTTAAAATAAACTTGAGAACTGGCTTCCACGCTGACCGATGAGGACGCGCAGGAGATCATAGATAAGGCAAAGGACATTATGAAAGACATACTCAATAGAATCTCTCCGGATGAAGCGCTAGGGATATTAAGGCAATTGGCAAAGAATGATAAGAGGGTTGAGGAAGAAATCGCCAGGATTGCGGCCGATATCATCAGGGACGTGGACACCGAGGCAATTTGTGAGGATGTATTCTTTGTTTTGGATGGAATTGATGTTCATGAATTGTGGCATCGGTCCGGTTCAACGCCCTACGGCTACGTTTCACCTGAGGAAATGGCAGACGAAATGATCGAAGAGGAACTGAACCCATTTGAACAGGAAGTATTTCGCCTTATCGAATTGGATATGCTCGAAGAGGCGAAGCTTTCCTGTATGGGAGTTCTGAAGGGAATATACAAATATTCGCATGAATCAAAATCGGAATTCAAGGACTGGGCTGCTGATGTCCCGGAAGAGTGCTTTGACCACCTTTTGGCCGAATGGGAAAAACGATGTAAATGTGAAAAACATATCAGGGAGATGGATGACTTCATTAAAAGAGAATGCAGCAGTTGGGCAAAATAGGCGGTCGAAAAAACAAGACCGAACAAGGGTATACAGTCGACGCCGAGGAACGGGGTTTGCTTTTTCTGGAAGGTCCGTGGCGGCGCGGCTGATACCCAAGCCGTTCGCCTTGATGAGCAGACATACATAACCTGGCTGGGTAATAAACGTCTGCAACTGACCTTTGGATGATTCGTGTGGTGTTAAGTCAATAAACTAACGTGAGAATTCAGGCTAGTCTTGGCACGGGAGGTAGTGGTTTGGTAATGTATAGGTATCCGATGTCGCGATTTGAGCA
>JAQVUQ010000211.1 GCA_028699365.1 bacterium
ATACTATGCTCAAGGTGCGCCTATGCAATTATCAATGTGCTGCTGGCCTTAATCGGCCAGTTGCTTTGAAATAACCCGGTGAATTAAAGGCTGCTATCCAAGCGCCTTTGTCACTGGGCTCCTAGTACGATTGAAGGGTGTAATTCGTTACAGAGAGTTACGGAGTATAATAAGAGCGCCTGATCACTGTTATTGGGCAAGTATCTGTCTGTAACGAAAAGCCTATGCTGATCGTATTATTTATATAAGGGAGCAAGCAGAAGCAGTAATTTGTATATACCCGGAAGCGCTGGTAGAATAGTAGAATATCTGTATATTTACTTACCTATCCGTCTTGATCCATTTCTACGATATTCTGTATCAGGAGTATGCGATGAGCCGCAAATCACTTACAGCGCTAATTCTGTTTTCTATGCTTGTTGCGTTGCAACCGGACTCTGCCACGGCAAACGGGCGTATAGACGAAAAAAACGAATCTGCTGCTCCCACCATCGCTCTGCTGGCCGGCAGTGAATACGGCCTGAACCAATCCCCTCTTTTTATAATTCTGGAGAGTAACCTGCTGCAAGATAAAGAAATCAAGCTGCTGGAACGCAACCGGATAGAGCAGGTGCTCAAGGAGCAGGAACTCTCCCTGATGTTCAGCCCTGAAGGCGGCAACGCCCGTGTGTCTGCCGGTAAGATATTAAAAACCGATCTACTGATATTAATGAAGGCCGGAGAACGTGCCGGAGAAGATAAGAAAGTAAAACATATAGACCTTGTCGTTTCTGAGACCGGCACCGGCTTAAGATTGCTGGTAAGCAGTCTGCCCTGGACGGATGATGCGGAAAGCGATGCTCTCTCTCTGGAAACTTTGATCAACAAGGCTATAACAAAGCACGGAGAAAAGATCAAAGAGATCTGCGCCGTGCCACCGTTTTTCAGCCGTGATCTGGCGCACAGCTATGATTACCTGCAAAGCGCTTATGCCCGCCTGCTTGAACAATGCCTTCTTGAGCAGGAAGGAATAGTAGTGGTGGAACTAGCCGAGGCTCATGCCATAGCTCAGGAAACGGCTCTGACCGACGGTAATGCTATCAAAAGAACTCTGCCGCTATATATAATGGGCGACTACCGTAACGATGGAACCGGTAACGATAGAAAGGTTAACTTGTCCCTCACACTCAAGCGGGGCGAACAAAAGCTCAAGGATATAAGCATAGAAAATCTCCAACAAGAGAACGTACCGGAGTATCTTCTTAAGAACTTGAGGCAGATGCTGACTGAGGCAGCCGGCATCAACATACCGCCTTCGGACCCGGATATTGAAGCCCAACAATTGGCTGAACGCGGGCAGGTATTCAATCAGATCGGCAATTGGGAAGAAGCTCTTTCGCTCTATGAAGCCAGCCTGCTACTGAACCCGGATAATCCGGAGAATAGATACAAAGCTATAATCACCGCCCGAAAATCCGTAACCGTTAAAAACCCAAAGGCTGTAGACTATCTTAAACGCGGTATAGCTTATCAGGAGATGCTTCTGGCCACTCCGTATCCAAAGGCGGAATACTTCTCCTGCCTTGCGAATTATGGCTTTCTGCTGGACGATAACGGCGATTATCAAATTGCTGATGAAGGCCTCCGAGCTGAACTACGTCAGAAATTTAGGGGTGTTGTTTACGGTTTTCTGGATAGCAAAAGAGATGATTACGTTATAGATACAAAGGAGAACGCAGCCAGAGCACTTCTGGGATATCCATATAGTAAAGACAGAATGATAAAAGAGAGATACCGGGATATAATGCATTGTATATACGCCATCAGGGATTGTCCGGAAGCAGGAGATCTATCCAGACAGTTTCTCCCAGGGCTGCTTTTGTACCGCTCTGATAAGCTTAATTGGGATAAAAGCTATATCACTAGAGAGATAGATACCCAGGAGAGATATATATTCGCTTTGAATGCTGCCCTCGATGAAATTGCCTCTATTCCAAGTAAACCCCTGCAAATATCCGTCAGACAATTTCGCAAGGAGTATATGAAAACCGATGGTGAGAATAAAAAAACAAAGCAGTATCTTCCTACCGTAAGGCGTGAGGATTTCAATGCCGGCGGCATAGTGACCGCCGATAAGCTAACCGAGAACTTGGTGTTTCTACCTAAAAACGGCTTGAAGCTCGATGGTATCTCTAAAGATTTGTCAGGATGGCTTGCTGTAGGTAAAGGGATTGATCTGGCTTGGAGCGACAGCAGTATCTTTATCATGAAACAGAAAGGGACTTTAAAAGAACTTTATCGCACTCCAAACTCATGGCAACGGGTGGCTTATGCATGTTATGACGGACGCTACGTATGGTTTTCAATAATCATCAGAGATGGTCTGCTCGTGATTATTGATCCGGAAACCGAGGATATTATTACATTCTCCGGCGAAGACGGCCTCCCACCGATGGAAACAGCCAAGATGGCTCCAATAAAGCCGGGAAAAGTGTGTGTATGCGGCAACTTTGGGCGTACATGGTGCGCTGTCCTCAACTTTACTGCTCCCGGTTCAAAGAAGGTGGACGTCTTTCATGAGGCACGGCTCTTGCCGGGAGAAGTCAAGTCTGACCTTGCCGGTGATCCGTCTGTAGTCTTCCATCCTCAGAGCCTCCTTACCTTCTGGGACAAAAACAACCCCGATAACATTCGTATACTTCTCACCCGTGAGAATCAACCATCTCTTATTATAGATCCCGTAGCCCGGACTGTCGATCAGACCACATTCAATGTCGGCACCCATTACCCCGCAGCATTTAATAACGATATATACTGGCTCGAAAATGTCCATGAAAAAGGATATGATATCTATCGTCTTGGCTTTCCTAATATAAACAAGCCGGTTGTCATTGGATCGCTCAACGATAGAAAAGTCGCATATGACGGAGAGATGATTTTCACCGAGGGCAAAGTACATATTACCAGCGGCGGCTGGTGGACAACTGAAGAGTTTCCCAATACCTTCGTTTATCAGAACGACCATACCGGAATCAGATACTATGGAAGTGTATATTCAAGCAATCATTACGGCATAATCCGCCTGTGCGGATCACAAATATATGCGATTACGGTAATGGGCGACACAAAGGCTTCCCATGTAAAAGATGCACCTATTGCCGTGGATAACGAGGTCGGAGCAATAATAAATAAACTGGGCGATGAGGATGTGTGGAATAGAGTTAACGCTGCCAACAAATTATGCACGATAGGAATCTCCGCTATGCCTGAGATCATAAAGGCAGTAAAGGCACGAGATAACAAGATAAGCAGTGGAGCGATCTGGGTATTAGGAAAAACAGGCCCTGCTGCTGCCCCTGCAGTACCAGTCTTAACCGAGATGGTTATAAACGAGGATACCGCCATTTCCCAATCGGCAATAGAAGCTCTGGGGAGAATAGGTCCGGCTTCGGAAACAGCCATACCGGCTATAATAGCCTGTTTAAGAAAAAAGAACTGCGATTATGCCTATATCACTACTATCGCTCAGACTCTAGCCGCTATAGGCAAAAGTGCTCTTCCGCCATTAATCGCTCTATTGAATGATAAAGACGTGGCCGTCTGCAAGCAGGCTGCCGTAGCCCTGCGTTATTTTGGGCCGGAAGCAGAGACAGCCGTAAATTCATTGTCAGCAATGCTTAGAAGTAATAATTATGATATTTGTCAGACTGCCGTCAGGTCGTTAGGTCTCATAGGCCCTTCCGCCACTTCTGCCGTACCCGCACTTATTGAAAAAGGGTTGGCAGGTGGTCAAAACCTTATACAACCGGAGTATGCCGATGCTCTGGGAAGTATAGGACGGACGGCGGCAACGGCTGTGCCGTATCTAGTCAATAATCTTAAAACAGGTCCACACGATGGCTATCGCCGTGCCGCAGCAGAAGCTCTGGGCAATATTGGTGTTGAAACGCCTGAAGTCATCACAGCTCTGACGGCAGCATTGAGCGATCCCTCAAAAGCAACAGGCTCTGCCGCAGCAACTTCGCTGGCACGGTTCTGCCCCGGTGCCGTTCCGGCTCTTATCGCCTGCCTGAAATCCGACATTGCTTTGGCACGCCTCAGGGCAGCCGGAACGCTGGCCGGTATGGATAAGAGAGCCGGTGCTGCTGTGCCGGCCTTGATAACGGCTCTGAACGATAAGGATGAAGATGTACGTAACAGGTCGATTGAAGCCCTGGGAAAGATGGGATCAGCAGCAGAGCCTGCCCTGCCAGCTTTATTGACGCTTCTTAAATCAGATGACTGGTATACGCGTGCTTTGGCCGCCAGAACTCTATCCGGTTCTGAAAAAGGCCGAAATCAAGCAGTGACAAGTCTACTACATGATCTCACCAGTAAAGAGGCCGAGGAACGTTGCAGAGCAATTATCCTTCTAAAGCAGATGGGACCGGCAGCAGAAAAAGCCGTTACATTTTTGATACGCGTATTGAAAGAAGGTACATGGAATGAGCGTGTGGCTGCAGCAGATGCGTTGCCAGTCATCGGAATGACGACATCTGTTGCTCCGGCGCTACTTAAGGCAGCCCTCAGGGATGAAGACAGATGGGTAAGAAACGTTGCCCTGGATAATCTCGGCAGCATGGGAGATACGGCGGCAGGCACCCTGAAGCAACTGCAGCAAGGCCTAATAGGAGAAAGCGACGGCGTCATGCGTACCGTGATATCGGCTACCATTCAAAGAATCGGCAGTGACGGCACCGGAGTAGACATTACCGTACCGGCGGAGCATCCTCTGATCAGAGCCTGCCGGAGTGGGGATGCTGCGATTGTAAAGTCATGCCTGCTTCGAGGTGATAACGTCAATATGCGTGCTTATAGTAGGTGGACACCACTAATGCACGCCGCCGCTGCCGGCAAGACGGATATCGCCTCTATACTGTTGGAAGCCAACGCTGATGTGAACGCAAAAAGTAATAACGGTTACACTGCCCTGTTATATGCCGTGTCCGGCAATTATGCTCCAACCGTAAAACTATTACTGGATAAAGGTGCCGACCCCGACGTACGTATAGAGAATGAAGACGGATACAAAGCTCTTACTTGGCTGAATGATATGCATGGCGGGTATTCAGCAGTTCACACGGAAACAGGCTTTTTCCTGCGTGGAGACACGGCGCTGACAATTGCAACCCGATACGGATATGACAACATTGCCCAACAACTGCTGGATAGGGAAACACAAATAGATTGGGGCACGGCAAATGGCCGTACTGCACTGCTCTGGGCTGTCTACAAGGGTAATAGTGCGATGGTAAAAGCACTTTTGGACAAGGGAGCAAATCCCAACCTCAGAGTCTCCCCCTTCTC
>JAQVUQ010000212.1 GCA_028699365.1 bacterium
ATCCGCCGCGAGATAGGCCCCGGCGATACCGTAGAGGTTGAGACGGACACCGAAGGCAAGCTGGCACTGGCCAGGGCGTAGTGGAGCCTCCCTCCGGGTGCACGGCACCCGGAGGGAGGCAGTCTGAAGACTGAAACCAACAACTAACAACCCAAAAAACTGCGTGCTGCACAGTTTTTTGTATATCCAAAGCAGGCGATTGCATGTTGGGCGTAGAAGTAACAGTTTAGAACGAATTTTCGTGTGGTATAACTATGTGACAGGCTGTAGCAAATCGGGCTGTAGTAGAATTCTTGAGCGTTCTCCTTCAGCCTTCAGTCTTCAGCCTTTAGCCTGAATGACGAACAAAGTGAGGAATTAAAAGCATGAACTCCAGCGATCTGTCCGTAGTCATCTGCGGTGAGGCCGGTCAGGGCATCCAGACCGTGGAGCACTTTCTGACACGCGTCTTGAAACATGCAGGCTACAACGTATTCGCCACCAAGGAGTATATGTCCCGCATACGGGGAGGCAGCAACTCCACCGAGATACGAATTTCATCACGCAGAGTTTACGCCTTTCTGGACAGGATAGACATATTCATACCTCTGGATAAGGATGCCGTCAGTCATCTGCGGCACAGACTCTCTTCTGAGACCCTGATACTTATGGATGCGGAGAAGATAGGGACACAGGTGGATGTAGAGGGGTACAGGGTGGTGAACGTGCCGTTCTCCCGGCTGGCGGCCGAGGCCGGTGGGCCCATCTATGCCAACACCGTGGCCGTGGGCGTGCTCGCAGGCATGCTGGGAATAGAGGCCGGTATACCGGAGTGGTATATAAAGGACCGCTTCTCCTCCAAGGGAGAGGATGTCGTCGGCAAAAACATGCAGGCCCTTGGAAAAGGTATGGAGACAGGCTCCGGGTTGGCTGCTTCATCCGGTCTGAACCTGGATATCACAAAAGACTCGCAAATAAGCGACGAGATAATTCTGGCCGGCATCGAGGCCGTTTCCATGGGAGCGCTGGCCGGTGGTTGCGACTTCATCGCCTCCTATCCCATGTCTCCGTCCACAGGAGTGCTCACTTTTCTGGCGGAACACGCGGCGGATTTCGGCGTGGTGGTGGAGCAGGCAGAGGACGAGATAAGCGCCGTCAATATGGCCCTGGGCGCCTGGTATGCCGGCGCCAGAGCCATGGTTACCACCGCCGGCGGCGGCTTTGCCCTGATGGAAGAGGGCGTCAGTCTGGCAGGGATGATAGAGAGCCCGCTGGTCATCCATCTGGGCCAGCGACCCGGACCGGCTACGGGTCTGCCGACCAGATCGGAACAGGGAGATCTGGAGCTGGCACTTTACTCCGGACACGGCGAATTTCCCAGGATAATACTGGCCCCCGGCACCATCGAGGATGCCTTCTATCTGACCCGCAGGGCCTTCTATCTGGCCGACAAGCACCAGGTGCCGGTGTTCATAATGACCGATCAGAGCCTGGCGGATGCCTTCTACAATATGGCCCCCTTTGATCTGTCAGGGTTTGAAGTGGAGAGGCATATCGTCGAGACGGATAAGGACTACAGGCGCTATGTCATTACGCCCGACGGCTTGTCCCCCAGAGGCATACCCGGCTACGGTGACGGGCTGGTAGTGCTGGACAGCGACGAGCATGATGAAGAGGGGCATATAACCGAGGACCTGGATCTGCGCACGCGCATGGTGGACAAACGGCTGGCCGGGATGAAAGGTATAGAAGCCGAGATCATCCCGCCGGAACTTATAGGCCCGGCCGGTTACAGCAACCTGATCGTCTGCTGGGGCTCCACCATCAACGCCGTCAGAGAGGCCATGGAACGGATGGGCCGCGACGATCTGGCCGCGCTCTACTTCAAGCAGGTTCATCCTCTCCATCAGGATACGGCAGGGTATCTTGCCAAAGCCGGCAAGATAATTAATATCGAGAGCAACGCTACAGCCCAGTTTGCCAGGCTGCTGAAGATACATACCGGCCTGGATATCGAGGATAAGATTCTCAAATACAACGGCCTGCCGTTCTCCGTCGAGGAGATTGAGGAGAAATTGTCCGGCATACTATCGATGTGATTGGAAGGAGAAGCGGATGGATGCCCGTCTTTACGATATGGGGAACATAGACATAGCCTGGTGCCCGGGATGCGGCAACTTCAGCATCCTGACCATTCTCAAGGATGCCCTGGCCGAGTTGGAGATAGATCCGCATGATCTGGTCATAGTCTCCGGCATAGGCCAGGCAGCCAAGACACCACACTATCTTAAATGCAATCTGTTCAACGGTCTGCACGGGCGGGCACTGCCTCCGGCCACGGCTGTGAAAGCCGCCAATCCGCGATTGACCGTCATCGCCGAGGGCGGAGACGGCGATATGTACGCCGAAGGCGGAAATCATTTTATCCACGCCATACGCAGGAACCCGGACATCACCAACGTAGTTCACAACAACATGGTCTACGGACTGACCAAGGGACAGGCGTCGCCCACCAGCCAGAAGGGCTTTGTCACCCCCGTGCAGATTACGGGCGTCTACGTGGAACCCTTCAATCCGCTGGCCGTGGCTATAGCCCTGGATGCCTCGTTCGTGGCCAGAGCCTTTGCCGGAGACCAGGAGCAGACCAGGGAGATATTGAAGCAGGCCGTCAGGCACAAAGGCTACGCGCTGGTGGATATCTTCCAACCCTGCGTGACTTTTAATAAAATCAACACCTACAAGTGGTTCAAGGAGCACACCTACTATCTCGATGAAACCCACGATCCGCGGGATAGGGTGGCCGCCTTCGCGCGGGCTACGGAGAGTGAACGCCTGCCGCTGGGTGTTTTCTACATTAGCCCCGATAGAGCCGTGTTTGAGGATAACCTGCTGGCTTACAGGGATAACAAGGAACCGCTTTATCTGAGATCGACCGACAGACAGGAAAAACTGAGCAACCTGTTGAATTCCAGCAAGTAAGCATAGGCTGAAGGCTGAAGACTGAGGGCTGAAGTAGAACGCTCAAGCGGGCTACCTGAGCGTGAACTACTAACAGGCTAAAAAGCTACAGCCTGAAGAGCCAGAATGAGGAGGATAACATGAAAAGATACGTATGTAACGTCTGCGGCTATATTTACGATCCCGATCTGGGAGATCCCGAGCACGGCATAGAGCCGGGGCGTGCCTTTGAGGATATTCCCGATGACTGGGTCTGCCCCGTCTGCGGTGTGGGCAAATACGAGTTCTCGCCGCTGGATTAATATGGCTCTCTAAAGCATGCTCCTGAGGCGCTTTATTCTCTCCGCTACCGGCGGATGGGTGGAGAATAGGCTGTTCAGCGCTCCGTGGTGCTCTTTAAGCGGGTTATCTATATAGAGATGGGCCGTAGCCTTGTTGGCCGCTTCCAGAGGCTCTTTGTCCGCTGATATCTTCTCCAGGGCGCTGGCCAGACCCTCCGGGTAACGCGTCAGCAAAGCGCCGCTGGCATCCGCCAGATACTCGCGCCGGCGGGATATGGCCAACTGGATGAGTACGGCCGCTATGGGAGCCATTATGGCCAGCACCAGGGCGATGACCAGCAGGATAACTTCGCCCTGGCCACCGCCCCCTGAGCGTCGCCTGCGGCCGCCACCGCCCCAGAAGCTCCAGCGCAGGAACCAGTCGGAGAGCAGGGCCACCACCCCTACCAGAACGACTACCACCGTCATCAGGCGGATATCGTAGTTGCGCACGTGTGATAACTCATGCGCAACTACGCCCTCCAGTTCCGTTCGGGTAAGCTTCTCCCTCAGCCCCCTGGTGACTACAATGACCGCGTGCTCCGGGTCGCGACCGGTGGCGAAGGCGTTGGGTGCCGTATCCTCTATCATGTAGAGCCTGGGCATGGGAGTTCCCGCCGTAATGGACAGGTTCTCCAGGATATGGTATAGATCGGGATCCTGCTGCTCGCTGACGGGATGCGCTCCCGAGACAGCCAGGACGATCTCCGCGCTGCGATAGTAGCTTACCAGCGCCTGCACTGTGGCGAAGATCACGGCTGCCACCAGGATCAGCGGTTCATTGTAGACGCGTCCGAATACCCACCCCAGGGCGATGATAAAGACAAAGAAACCGAAAATCATCACCCAGGTGCGTCTTTTATTGGAATCGATCTCACTGTAGATCGTCAATCGAACTTAACCTCTACGTTTTCCCGGTCGGCCTCGTTCTCGATTTCGAAGAAATCACGCCGCATGAACCCGAAAGCATTGGCGACGATATTGCTGGGGAAGGTCTGCGTCCTGATATTGTAATCACGCGTGACGCCATTGTAAAAGCGCCGGGAGGCCATGATCTTGTTCTCCGTATCGGATAGATCTTCCTGAAGGCGCATGAAGTTCTCCGATGCCCTCAGTTCCGGATAAGCCTCGGCTACGGCAAAGAGGCTTCTCAACGCCCCGGTCAGCATGTTCTCCGCCTGCGCCTTCTCGCCGACGCTGCCGGCGGAAACCGCCGCCGCCCGGGCCTGAGTAACGTTCTCAAAAACACGGGCCTCGTGCTTGGCATATCCCTTGACCGTTTCCACCAGATTCGGGATGAGATCGTGACGACGCTTGAGCTGGACATCGATATCGCTCCAGGCCTCTTCCACCCTGTTTCTCATTATCACCAATCCGTTGTAGATCCCCACAACAAACAGTGCCAGGAGTACGGCCAGAGCCACTGTTATCAACAGAGGTACCATTTAATTATCCCCCTTTCCTAATCATGTTTTTAATTCGCCGAACAGGCTGCCTAATCCTTTTATTCCCACATCTGATGCGGTAGCTGCAACCGGATCGGGCAGGAATTTTTCAACGGATGTAGAATAAGACCAAAATGGGGGTGATAACGTGAGACTTCTAAGATTAAGCGGTTTTGTACTTCTTACATTTGGCCTGTTTATGCTGGTTTTATATGCCTATCTTTGTTGCCAGAGCACCAGCTTGGCTGCTATCCACCAAATAGTCATGGCTGCCAAACTGCTCAATGCCAGTATCGGCCTGTTGAAGCTGAGTATCGGCTTCGTTCTTATCGGTGGAGCTCTGACTTACATGGCTGCCCGAAAAGAGAAAGGATGCACTTGCATGAAAGAGGCCAAGGCGGAAGAATAATCCGTAGATTTGAGTGACTTTGAGATCAAGCGTAGTTGCGGCTCCCCTGAGGGAGCCGCAGTTCGTTGACCGTATCAACATATTAAGGTAAAATAACACAGGCATAGCCACTCCGCAACGCGTCCCCGTAGCTCAGTGGATAGAGCGCTGGCCTCCGGAGCCAGAAGCGGGTGTTCGAGTCACCCCGGGGACGCCAATCTTTT
>JAQVUQ010000213.1 GCA_028699365.1 bacterium
TTGTTCAGCAGGCTATCCAGCCCCGTCAGCTTCTCTGTGGTAATAAAAACGAAATAATAGAGTCCCCAGATGATAAGCGTCCAGTTGGCACCATGCCATATACCTGTAAGCAGCCAGACAATGAACAGATTGAGAACGAGGCGCCCCCGAGAAGTCACTCTGCTGCCGCCTAACGGAAAATAAACGTAATCCCTGAACCACGTACCCAGCGAGATATGCCACCTTCTCCAGAATTCGGAAACGGACTTTGAGATATACGGATAATTGAAATTCTCATCAAAGTGGAAACCGAACATCTTTCCCAGGCCTATAGCCATATCGGAGTAACCGGAAAAATCAAAGAATATCTGAAAGGCGTAGGCTATCGCCCCAAGCCAGGCAAAGGTTACGGACAACTCTCCTGCCGGCAGGGAAAAAGCCTTATCGGCAACGAGCGCCAGCGTATTGGCCAATAAAATTTTCTTGGCCAAGCCAACAATGAAGCGGCAAACACCTTGGGAGAAGTCATCAAAATTCTCCTTGCGGCCGTTAATCATCTCTGCAATCGTCTGATAACGAACTATAGGCCCGGCAATAAGCTGGGGGAAAAAAGATATGTACAGGCCGACGTTCAGAGGATTTATCTGCACGTCTCCCTTTTTCCTGTAAACATCAAGAACGTATGACATAGCCTGAAAAGTAAAAAAGGATATGCCGATAGGAAGCGTTATATCGGGAACCGTTATATGTGTCTTCAACAAACCGTTAATGTTTACAAGTGCAAAAACCAGGTATTTGAAGATGAACATAACCGAAAGATTGAAAGCCAGCATCGCTACCAGCAGAAACTTTACCTTAGCGGGACTATCCCGGTGCTTATCAATAAGCAATCCGAAAAACCAATTAGAGATAATGGACCCGATCATAACAAAAACAAACCAGGGCTCGCCCCAGGCGTAGAACAGCAGGCTGACTATAAGTAAAAGGATATTCTGAAGCGGTCTGTTTTTGATTAGCGCATAATAAACAAGAATGGTCACAGGAAGAAATAAAAAAATGAATACGGAGCTTGAAAAGAGCATCGCATTACCCCTTTTGCCGCTTACCCGGCGGTAATGAATTGTCTCTCCGGGCTGAAGCCAGGAGAGACGTATTTTCTTTCGCTAAAAATCCTGAATTATGTAAAGCCTATTCCATGACCTGCGCCCGGGCATACCCCTCCGGCAGCGCAGCGCCGATTTTAACGATATGACCATTGTTTCTTATACCGGCAAAGGCGTTTCTGGTATCCACTATCAGATCAGCCTCAGCAGCAATCCCGGCATAATCATAACAAGAATGCGCTGTGCAAAGCAACACGCAATCATAATGCCTGAGACCGTCCAGAGGAACCGAAGCAATAATTTTCCCGGCCAGCAATACCTCCGGCACAAAGGGATCGTTGTATTCTACCAAGGCTCCCTTCTCTTTAAGCAGATAATAGACAGCTTGTGAGGGAGATTCCCGCGGATCGTTTATATCCTTTTTATAAGCCATACCCAGCAATAGAATCCTGGCCCCGTTGAGGCACTTCTTATGCAGATTCAAGGCATCAGCTATTTTGCTTACGGTATATCTGGGCATGTTCTCGTTTATATCCATAGCCAAGGCGATGAATTTGGTATGAAAGTCGTATGATTTGGCCTTCCATGAGAGATAGGCCGGATCCAGAGGTATGCAATGCCCACCGATGCCCGGCCCCGGCTGGAACTTCATAAAACCGAACGGCTTGGTGGCCGCTGCCTCGATAACCTCCCAAATATCTATGCCCATTCTATCGCACATCAGCGCCAGTTCATTGACCATACCTATATTTATACTGCGGAAGGTATTCTCCAGCAACTTGACCATCTCCGCCACCCGGGTAGAACTGACTCTTACCACATTGGAGACAAAACTGCCGTATAGCGCCTCCGCCAGTTCACCACAGCGAGGGGTAACACCACCGATAACCTTAGGAGTATTGGCAGTGTTGAATTGCGAATTGCCGGGATCAACGCGTTCGGGCGAGAAACAAAGGAAGAAGTCCTGCCCTGCCTTCAGCCCGGTCTCCTCAAGTTCACTTAATATAAGTTCATCCGTAGTTCCCGGGAAAGTGGTGCTTTCCAGGACTATCAACATACCCGGATGGAGATACTTCTTTATCTCAGCCGTAGCCGATTCGATATATCTAAGGTCGGGCTCTTTTGTCTTGCTCAGCGGAGTGGGTACGCAAATAATAACGGCATCAGCCTGTGCCAGTATCGAACTGTCCGCTGCAGCGCTGAAACATCCCGTAGCCAGAGCCTCCTTTAATTCAGCATCACTGACATCCTTGACATACGATTTACCGGAATTCAAAGCGGAAACTTTATTGTCGTCCGTCTCCAGACCGGTGACTCTGAAGCCAGCACTGATGAAGCCTAAAGCCAACGGTAACCCGACATAGCCCATGCCGATAACGCCTACTACCGCTTGCCTGTAATTAATACGTTCTTCAAGCATATTATCCCTCCGCTTATAGGCTACCCCCGCCATACGGCAGGGGGTAGCCTCAGCAACTAAAGCCATCATAAGTATTGTAAAGAATCAAGGTTTGCCGTTTCTCTCGGCTTTGAGGCTGTGCCCTGCATCCAGTAAAGTTTTCTCCCGTGCCGCCATCTCTATATCGTGATCAACCATCTCTGCCACCAGGGAGGGAAAATCCGTTTTTGGTCTCCACCCCAGGGTCTGATATGCATCCCCGGGATCCCCCTGCAGATAATCCACTTCCGACGGCCTCATGTACCTGGGGTCTATCTCCACGAAATCACGGTAATCCAGATCGGCTTTGGCAAAAGCCATCTCCACAAAATCCTTGACCGAGTGTGCTTCTCCCGTAGCGATGACATAATCCTTCGGCTTATCCTGCTGCAGCATCAGATACATAGCCTCGACATAATCGCGGGCATGTCCCCAGTCTCTTCTGGCATCGAGATTACCCAGAAAGAGCTTGTCCTGCAGGCCCATCTTGATGCGCCCTACCGCTCGGGTGATCTTGCGCGTCACAAAGGTTTCCCCACGGCGCGGCGATTCATGGTTGAACAGAATACCGTTGCAAGAAAAGATATCATACGCCTCTCGGTGATTAACCGTCTGCCAGAAGGCATAAACTTTAGCCACGGCGTAAGGACTGCGCGGATGAAACGGCGTCGCTACGGATTGAGGGGGCGGAGCCGCACCAAACATCTCGGAACTGCTGGCCTGATAATAGCGGACATCGTGGCCGGTCCTTTCCCGGTAATCCCGGATAGCCTCCAGCAAACGGAGCGCTCCGAGTCCGGTCACATCTGCGGTGTATTCCGCCTGCTCGAAAGAGACCTTGACGTGGGACTGCGCTCCCAGATTATACACTTCATCCGGCAGCACCGTCTCAAGTATGCGCCGTAAGCCAGTGGAATCGCTCAGGTCGCCGTAATGTAAAAAGAGGCATGCTTCACGATCATGCGGATCACGGTACATGTGATCTATCCGGTCGGTATTAAAGGATGAAGCCCGCCGGATAATACCGTGCACTTCATATCCTTTATCGAGCAACAACTCAGTCAGATAAGATCCATCCTGTCCGGTTATACCGGTTACCAGCGCTTTTTTCATCAAACCGAAACCCTAGCCTTTCTTACCTGCTCTTCAATCCAGGGATAGGTAATAGCTATTCCCTCTTCCAGGAAAACCTTGGGCTTCCAGCCGATAGAGTAGATTCTCTCATTGCTGAAGTTCCTTGATTGCACACCGACCGGGCCGTCTATATGCCTGATGCTGATCTTCTTGCCGGCTACCTTGGCAACTGTGTCAACCAGTTCGTTCACAGATACATACTGCGGGCAGCCGATATTCACGGCGCCCACCAGATCGGATTGCATCAGCCTGTAAATACCGTCCACCATATCGTAAACATGAGTATATGAACGTACGGCAGTACCATCACCCCATACTTCTATCATACCGTCGTCCGCCGCTTCGGCTACCTTACGGCAGATGGAAGCCGGCGCCTTCTCCCGTCCGCCTGTCCATGTGCCTTCCGGGCCGTAGCAGTTCTGGAAGCGGGCTATTCTGACGTTCATGCCGTATTTCCGGCCATAAGCCATGGCCATACGCTCCGAGTAAAGCTTCTCCCAACCGTATTCATTATCGGGATTGGCTGGCACAGCCTGCGCCTCGGTCATCTCCGGCTCACCATGCTTCATATCACGGTAGACACAGACGGATGAGGAAAAGAAATACCGTTTGATTCCCATGTTGGCAGCATTGTTAGTCATATGGACATTAATAAGCATGCTGTTATGCATAATTTCGCACTCAGCGGAATGGATAAAGCCCATGCCACCCATGTCGGCAGCCAGTTGATAGACTTCATCCAGACCGGATTCCGAAGTATTATCCAGTGTTAGTGCCCTGATACAGTTCTCCTCATGGCAGAGGTCGAGAATGAGAAAATCATCAGCAGCCGTCGGACCGAACTCAGGATATTTACGGTCTACTCCGCGGACCCAGTATCCCTTCTCCTTAAGGTATTTAACAAGATGGCTACCGATAAATCCTCCTGCCCCGCATACTAAAGCCTTTTTGGGTTGTCCCATGATACTACCTCCAATTATTAATCTACTAAACCTTTGACAAGATTTATGTTCAGCAGCAACTTGAAGATGTTCTCCCAATCGGGGCTGCCTGTTTCCGGCACAAACAGAATATCGCCGTTCTGCAGAACCATATTATCGCTTAAGTCGCCTTTGTTGAGGGCCTTGTCCATGTCGGCGGCCATACGCGCCGTTTTCTTGCCATCATGTCTGATAACGGCAGTGCTTCTGAGAACGGCCCTTCTGGTTGCGCCACCGGCCATGGTAACAGCGTCAATGGCCGTCGCTCCCCTGGCAAGATCATAGGCACCTGGATTTTCAACTTCGCCAAGGACATACACCCTGTTTTGCAGTTCGGCAACCAGGACCACGTCACCGGGCTTGACTCTGGCGTTCTGGTCAAGAGCAGCCTTCCGGACGAAACTGTCGATATCATAATGCCGAACAGTGCCGCCGCTCATAACGGTTACATTGCCGATATCGGCCTTCTGATTGGGACCGCCGGCCAGATTGAGGGCACTGAAAAGATCCGTTTCCTCTCTCAAGGCAAAGCTGCCCGGAGTGTTTACCTGCCCCAGCACCATCAGGCGCACGGATATATCAACCCTGGGAATCAGCAGTATGTCGCCATCTGCCACCTTTATATTGCCTGCAACCGTTCCGTTACGCAATAAGGCCCCGTAATCCACCTTAC